>JAITVW010000126.1 GCA_031285605.1 Fusobacteriales bacterium
CAGCTCAAGTACTTTTCCGCTTTCATCCGTAACTTTATCCACTACATACGGTCTTACTCTTTTCCCGTCATTTACTATAGTATTAAGTGCTGTTATTATCTGAATCTGTGTCATTGATATTCCCTGTCCGAAAGACATATTTGCCTTTTTTACTCCGTCCCATTTACTTGGCGGCTGAATACTTATAGCTGTTTCCGAGTAAAGATCTATTCCTGTTTTACTGTCCAATCCGAATTTTTTCAAATATTCATAAAATGTTTCATCCTTTATTCTCTCGGCAATTTTTACCATTGCCACATTTCCTGAAAGCGAAATTATCTTCTCAAGAGTCAGATCTCCTATTGTAGAAGCATCATGGTCTTTTATTATTCTGTCTTTTACCTGAATCTGCCCTGATGAATTTATTATGGAATCTTTGTTTATTACACCTTCCTGAAGCCCTTCAGCCACTATAAGCGGTTTAAAAATAGAACCCGGCTCGAACAAATCCGATATATTATTATTCTTTATCCCGGAATTATCCTTTGCTTTTGGATAAGAAGACATTGCTATAATCTTACCAGTGTCGCTTTCCATTATTATCCCTGTTGCAGTCTTGGCATCAAATCCCAGATAGGCTTTTTTTAATTCCTCGTCTAATGTATACTGTAATACTGAATCAATTGTAAGCACAAGGTTCTTTCCGTCTTCGGCGTATTTCTTTTCTGCTCTTCTCTTGGCTGTGGGAAGCTCAAAATCTCTGTATGTCGCTCTGTAAGTAGCTATCACTCCGTTTGTTCCTTCCAGAGTATCCTCATAGTACTTTTCAAGACCATATACACCTTTTCCTTCCGAATTCAAAAAACCTATTACAGGACCATACAGTTCTTTTCCGGGGTCTTTCCTTTTATATATTATTTCAAAGAAAACTCCGAATTTCAGTCCTGTTTCCTTGGCAAGCTCACTGTTCATCCTGTTTTTCATATTATAATCAACAGGCTTTCCTATTCTCAAATACTTTCTGCTCAGCCTTTTTTTGTCATTAATTTCTTTTTTCAAAGTTTCAAACTTTATTTCTTTTACTTCTGATGAAATTATACGCGATACCTTATCTATGTTTTCTGCTTTTATTAAAGTAGGATCCAGAATAATCCGGTATGCTTCCACATCATATGCTATATCCTGACCGTCCGTTGTTATAATACTTCCTCTTTTGGCTTTTGTAATTACCTCGCTGTAATATTGCCTGTATCCTACTTCAGACCAGCGGTGTCCTTCCATTACCTGAATTTTAAATAATATCAGCAGCAGAAACAAAAAACTAAAGAAAAAGAACATGCATACTATTATGAATCTGCCTTTAAAGCTATATTTTCTTTTCATATATTCACCTTAATCAGAGATTTTTGACAAAATAATATCTGTTACTATTTTTGGATTAGCCTTCCCTTTTGATAATTTCATTGCCTGTCCTACCAGAAATCCCATTGCTTTATCCTTTCCGGCTTTATAATCTTCTATGGACTGTGTATTTTCACCTAAAACTGTATCTACTATTTTTTCTATTTCATTATTGTCTGTTATCTGAACAAGACCTTTCTCTTTTACTATTTCTCCCGGATCTCTGTCTTCTGTAAGAAGAACTTCAAAGATTTCTTTTGCTATTTTGGAACTGATAGTATTATTTTTTATCAAAACTATTAATTTTCCCAGATTTTCCGGTGAAACTGAAAATTCTTCTATTAATATATTTTTTTCCTTAAGTATTCTCAATACTTCTGTTAAAACCCAGTTTGAAGAAAGCTTGGCATCTCCCGAAGTCTTTGTCACCTTTTCATAATAATCTGCCAGCTCAATTTCTCCCGAAAGAATTCCTGCATCATACTCGGGAATTTTGTATTCAGCTATAAATCTTGCCACTTTATTCTCAGAAAACTCAGGCATCTCTTTTCCCACTGCTGCGAGTCTGTTTTCTGAAATATGAACTCTGGGAAGATCCGGTTCCGGAAAATATCTGTAATCCATAGATTCTTCCTTGTTTCTCATCGGTCTTGTTATTCCGTTTTCTTCATCCCACAGTCTTGTTTCCTGTACGATTCTTCCGCCGTTTTCAATTATCTCTATCTGTCTCGCTGTTTCATACTCTATTGCTCTTACCACAGCTTTGAAAGAATTCAGGTTTTTAGTTTCTGTCCTTGTTCCCAGTTCGGTGTCTCCTTTTTCCCTTACAGATACATTGGCATCACATCTTAGTGACCCCAGTTCCATACTTACATCGCTGATTTTTGTATATTTCAGTCTTTCTCTCAGTGTAGTCAGATATGCATATGCCTCTTCCTGATTTTTTATTTCAGGTTTTGAAATAATTTCAATCAGAGGAATAGATGCTCTGTTAAAATTCAAAAGAGATTCGCTGTCTGTATGTATGTTTTTTGCTGTATCTTCCTCTATTTGTATTCTTTCGATTCCTACCTTTGCTTCTTTACCGCTGTTTGTTTTTATGTTCAGGTATCCGTTTTCCGCATATGGTTTAAAATACTGTGTAATTTGATAATTTTTTGGAGAATCGGGATAAAAATAATTCTTCCTGTCAAACTGACTGTTTGGATTTACTTCGCAGTTTAATGCCAGTGCAGCCTTTATTGCATAATCCAGTACCTTATCATTTAGTTTCGGAAGTGCTCCGGGCTGTCCTGTACACACCGGACAAGTTGATGTATTCGGATCTTTATGATCATAGTCTGCATCACACCCGCACCATACTTTTGTTTTTGTTTTCAGCTGGCAGTGTACTTCCAGACCTATTACCGTTTCGTATTCTTTGCTCATTTTTCCTCCTATAGCTCAGGATATGTTATTTTTCCTCTTATTTTTTCAAATTTATCAGATACTCTGAATAGTGTAGCTTCATCAAAAAACTTTCCTATTATCTGAAGTCCCACGGGCAGTCCGTCTACAAAACCTGCAGGAACCGATATTCCCGGAAGCCCGGCAAGATTTATGGACACTGTATATATATCTGCCAGATACATCTGTACGGGATCTTCCATTTTTTCGCCTTTTTTAAACGGAAGTACAGGCGATGTAGGCGTAAGTATTACATCTACTTCTTCCAATGCCTTATCAAAATCATTTTTTATAAGTCTTCTTACCTGTGAAGCTTTTTTATAGTAAGCATCGTAAAACCCGCTGCTTAATACATAGTTTCCAAGCATTATTCTTCTTTTTACCTCTTTACCAAGGCCCTGTGTTCTTGATTTCACATACATCTCTTCTATGCTGCTGTTATCTCCTCTGTAACCGTATCTTACCCCGTCATATCTTGCAAGATTCGAGGCTGCTTCTGCACAGGCTATTATATAATATGCCGGAACAGCATATTTTGTATGAGGCAGTGATATTTCCCCGATCTCTGCACCCTGCTCCTTAAGCATGTTTATTGAATTATCTATAACTTTTTTTATTTCACCGTCAAGACTTTCTGCAAAATATTCCTTTGGTATTCCTATTTTCAGACCTTTTATATCTCCGTTAAGATATTCTGTATAATTATCTACCGGCATATCCGCGGAAGTAGAATCCATTTCATCATAGCCTGCTATTATTTTCAATGTTTCAGCTGCGTCTCTTACAGTTTTGGAAAAAACCCCGATCTGATCAAGAGAAGAACCAAAAGCCATTAAGCCGTATCTTGATACTCTTCCGTAAGTAGGCTTTATTCCTACCACTCCTGATAATGCTGCAGGCTGTCTTACACTTCCTCCGGTGTCTGTTCCCAATGCCACAGGTGCTTCTCCTGCTGCTACTGCCGTTGCAGAACCTCCGCTGCTTCCTCCGGGAACTCTGTCAGTATCCCATACATTGGAAACCGGTTTTATTCCGGAATTTTCATTTGATGACCCCATCGCGAACTCATCCATGTTAGTTTTTCCCAATATCGGCATACAGTTTTCCTTTATTTTTTTAACAACAGTAGAATCATAAATTCCAATGTAGTTATCTAAAATTTTTGATGCTGATGTTGTCAAATCACCTATAGATAAAATATTATCCTTTATTGCTATAGGAACACCATGCAAAGGGCTGCTGTTTTCTTTTTCCCCGTATTCTCTTGCTTCTTTAAGTGCCTTTTTGCTGTTTACGCTGACAAAAGCTCCTGTTTTTTCATCTATTGAATCAATTCTGTCTAAGAATATCTTAGTCACTTCCTCAGAAGTAATATCAGAATTTTTTATTTTTTCCGACAGCTCTACTGCTGATAATTCATATAGTTTCATATAATCTCACCTAACCTATAATTTTTGGTACTATTATAAAATTTTCATCTTTATCAGGAGCATTTTTCAATATTTCTTCCTGCTTTAAGCTGTCTGTTACCTCGTCTTTTCTTGTCACATCATCCAAATCCAAGACGTTAAACAAAGGACTTATTCCTTCAGTGTTCAGTTCATTCAGTTCGTTCATATAATTTAATATCTCGCTTAAATCGCTTCTGAAGTTTTCTATCTCGTCATCATTAAACTCAAGCTTTGATAATATTGCTATTTTTATTACATCTTCTTTACTTAATTCCACAATGTTCCTCCTTATACTGCCTTATTAAATCTTCAAAATCCGTAAATTCTCTGAATTCTATATCATTTTCATTACAGTGGTCTACCAGTCTTGATGAAGTTCTGGCAAAAACACAGTCTGCCGCTTTTACCGCTTCGTAATCCGACGGACCGTCGCCTACGAAAATTACCTTTTTCCCATTGTTTTTATAATCCAAAACAAGAGATTTTTTGTCCAGTCCAAAATATCTCTCTTCATCTACATAAGGAAATTCCATTTTTATTTTTCCGTCCTTAAATTTTAACTCATTTGATATAATCAGATCTTCATCCACGAATATATCTTCCTTTAGAAGTGATGCGGTTACATTAGTTTTCGTACCGGCACTTACTATTCTAAAATCAAGACCGCTTTCCAGAAATTTTTTGAATGTTCTGTCTATTCTCACGTCCTCAAGAGACTTTACATATTCTTCCTCGGATAATTCAAGGGATTCCAGACAGGATTTCATAAATTCCATTATTCCCACCTGTTTATTTCTATATCTTTCCCTTACTTTTTTCAAAAACTCGGGATTATGCTTTCGCATTATTACATCTGTACTGTCATTAAACGATATCGTTTTATCAAAATCCACCAAAAAAATACTCGTCATTTTCTTTATCACCTGATATTATAAATTTTTTATATACTCTATCTCATCCTCAGTGAGCTTTCTATATTCCCCGGGCTTAAGATTCCCGATTTTAAATTCCCCGATTGTTACCCTTTTTAATTCTTTTACATTATAATGAAGATTTTCAAACATCTTTCTTATTTGTCTGTTTCTTCCTTCAAATATAGAAACCTTTACTTCTGCATCATCTGTTTTCTTTATCTTTGCAGGAGCTGTTTTCTGACCGTCTATAAGTATTCCTTTTTCAAGTCTGGCAAGGTCTTTATCTTCTACAGGCTTGTCCAGCTTAGCCACATAAGTCTTGAAAAGCTTTTTTCCGGGATGCATAACCTTGTTATATGTATCGCCGTCATTACTGACCAGAATAATTCCCTCTGTCATATAATCCAGTCTTCCATATGTAAAAAGCCTTTTTTTGGATCTGATAAAGTCTACTGCAAGTCTTCTGGCAAATTTGTCAGAATTAGTACATATTACCTTTTTTGGCTTATACAGAAGATAATATTCATAATCTGTATCCACCTTTATTTTTTCCCCGTCGATTCTCACTATATCACTGTCACGTACTTCCGTTCCCAGCTTGGCTGTATCTTTATTTACTGTTACCCTGTTTTGAGATATTAGTTCATCTGCCTTCCTTCTTGAACAAAAACCGCTTTCGGCTATATATTTATTTAATCTCATTATTTTCCTCGTTTTCTTTTAATATATTATTCTGATTACTGTCTGTTATTACCTCAGGAACCTCAGTGTCATCCTCGCTTACCGCACTTTTTTGAGTTAACAGGTTTATTTTCCTGAACTCTTCATAACCGGGAAGATTTTCTTCCTTATCTATATTGAGATAACTGTAAAAATCCTCAGTTACATTATATATATTAGGAGTTCCTATAGACTTTTTCTTTCCCGAAATATATATAAGATTTTTTTCCAAAAGATTACTGACAGCTTTCTCGGCGCTTACTCCCCTGATGATCTCTATCTCTCCTTTGGTAACAGGTCCTTTATATGCTATTATTGCCAAAGTTTCCATAGTTGATTTTGATAATTTCTTTATTTTCATCTCAGGATGAAAAAAGTTTTTTATCTCTTCACCACAGGAAGGATTAGTAACAAAACTCAGTATTTCCTTATCTGTTTTCAGATTTATCCCTGTATTTTTTTTATCTTCCTTAAGTGCATCAACCGCTTCCTCTATTTGCTGTTTCTCAAGTTTAAAATATTTAGTTAATTCATCTATTGACAAAGATTCTTTTGAAAGAAAAATCAGTGCTTCTATTTTATTTTTTAAATCAAGCATGCCTCTTTCCTCCTGAAAATTTTATGCTCTGATACTAAATACTGTGTTCAAAATATGTCGCATAAAATAAATTTTCTGACAATTTCCGCTGTTTAAAATGTAATTTCAGTTCTGACAAAGTATTAGTGCCTTATCTTATTCATATTCTGACCAAATAAGCCTGCAGGGCACAAATGTTTTGACATTATTATCCGCCTGTTGTTTTAAAAACATTAATATTTTAATAATAAAAATGTTTAAAACAGAATTTGAAAACATAAAATCCGAATCTGCAATATTCAGGTAATTTGGTATCAAATATCCCATTTTATGCTTAATACAGGCTATTAATACTCTGAATGTGACGAAATAATAACATTTTTATACATAGCAAAGTTTTCAAGTATTATTGCAATTCCTTTTATTACTGCGTAAATAGGCTCATCTGCTATTGTTACAGTCAGATTGAATTCTTTTTCCAGCTTTCTTGTAAGTTCCTTTATAGCTGCACCGCCGCCTGACAGAAATATCCCTGTTTCATAGATATCCGCAGATACTTCCGGCTCTATTCCTTCAAGGGCAAGCTTTACAGTTTCTATAATAGTATCTATATCTCTGGTAATAGCTTCATCTATATCATGACCGTGCACTTTCATACTTTTTGGAAGTCCTGTCACCAGCTCTCTTCCTCTTATTTCAAAAAGCTCCTTTTCGCTTGAAGAATTGCTTGCATCTATCTTTAGTTTTTCAGCTGTTGTTTCTCCTATAAGAAGATTATATTTCTGTCTTATAAAATCTATGATATCTTCATTAAATCTGTCTCCCGCCACCTTTATAGAAGTCGAGTAAGCCACTCCTCCCGATACTATAAATGCAAGCTCTGTAGTTCCTCCGCCTATGTCGATTATCATATGACCTTTCGGTTCAAAAATATCTATACCTGCTCCTATTGCTGCTGCTACAGGTTCTTCCACTAAATATACCTCTTTAGCTCCGGAATCCTTTACCACGTCCATTACTGCTCTTCTTTCCACCTGTGTAACTCCGCTTGGAACGCAGATAATTACTCTTGCACTCTGGAATTTATCTTTTTTTATTTTATTCAAAAATCTTTCAAGCATTTTTTCCGTGATTTCATAATTTGATATTACTCCGTTTTTCAAAGGTCTTATGATTTTTGTATGGGAAGCTGTTCTCCCTATTACTTCCTTTGCTTTTATTCCTATATTCTCTATACTTTCTGTTTTCAAATTTATTGCTATGTATGTCGGTTCATCTATTAATATTCCTTCATTTCTTACATATACTACCGTATTTGCCGTTCCAAGGTCGATCCCTACATCTTTAGATGTGGATTTTACAAAACTTCTCATTACTTTTTTTATTTTAAACATTTTTCCATCCATGAATTTTAATGTAATATTCTATTCTTCATCCATCATTACCTGTTTATCTTCATTAATTACCCCGCAGTCCATCAGCTGTTCATAAATTCTGGATGCCCTGTTAAATCCTATTTTCAGTTTTCTCTGTATTAAAGAAATTGATGCTTTCCCCTCCTGTCTTATTACATCTACTGCCTCATTAAATAATTCGTCTTTTTCTATGTCATTCTCCATTTCAAACAATATTCCCTCATTGTAGTCTGTTCTGTAATTTGCTTTTAACTCTGTAGTAAGTTTGTATACTTCCTCGTCTGAAATAAATGCTCCCTGTATTCTTTCCAGCTTTGACGAACCATTTTCCAAAAGAAGCATGTCACCTTTTCCAAGAAGTTTTTCTGCTCCCGGACTGTCTAAAATCGTCCTTGAATCTATCTGCGACCTTAGCGCAAATGATATTCTGCTCGGCAGATTGGCCTTTATCATCCCTGTTATTACATCCGTGGACGGTCTTTGTGTTGCTACCACCAAATGTATCCCTACTGCTCTTGCCTTCTGTGCAATTCTTGCAATTGACTCTTCCACACTTCCGGCAGCTACCATCATCAAATCTGCAAGCTCATCTATTATTATAATTATGAATGGCATTTTTTCTATACCGCCCAGCTCATTATAACTCTGTATATTCCTTACTCCTACTTCCATTAATGTTCTGTATCTGTTTTCCATTTCGCTTACTGCCCATTTCAGTGCAATAGAAGCCTGTTTGGGATCTATAATTACCGGAAGGAGCAGATGGGGTATTCCGTTAAAAGGCATCAATTCTACCATTTTAGGATCCACCATTATGAATTTTACATCTTTTGCTGATTTATTCGCAATCAGGGAAGCTATCATTGTGTTTACCGCCACACTTTTCCCTGAACCGGTCTGTCCGGCTATAAGCAGATGCGGCATTTTTGCTATATCTATTATTCTGTCTCTGCCCACTATATCTTTTCCCAAAATTACTTTCAGGAGCTTCGGATCTTTCAGCTCTTTATTCCTTATCAGATTGGAGAAATAAACCGGCTCCTTTACCTTATTGGGTGTTTCTATTCCTATTGTATTTTTCCCCGGTATCGGTGCCTCTATTCTTATACTTTCCGCAGACATATTCATTGCTATATCGTCTGCCAGCGCAGTAACTTTATTTACTCTTATTCCTTTTGGTATTATCAGTTCATACCTTGTGATTGTCGGCCCTCTCTGATAATCCACCACCTGTGCGTCTATTCCGAATTCTTTTAATACTGATTCCAGATGAGCCACATTTTCCTG
>JAITVW010000170.1 GCA_031285605.1 Fusobacteriales bacterium
ATAATCACCTCTTCCTTCAGCAGGTCTTTCAGATCAAGATTATCCATCGGATATTCTTTTCCCATGACTTCCAGATATCCATACTGCTGGAAGGGATATATTCCTTCAAATTTCCCGCCTATTGAAATATTATAGTCATCTATAAGCAGGACATTACATTTCAGACTTCTTTCCACACGCATATTGCTATGGTCATACCTGCCTCCTGCAATTTCCTCCGCTTCGACATTTCCGTCCACATAGAAGTCACCGCCTCCCAAATATATATTCTTGGCATATACATCTCCCAGTGATATAAAAGCTATTCCGAAGTCATCTGCCTCATTATAGATACTGCCCTCCACAGTAATACCTTTTTCAAAAACATAGCCTTCCACCCTGCTTCCCTCAGGATTTAAGTCTATATAATCAATAATTATGTGATCTTTATAAATATAAAAAGTAATTCCCTTAATTTCATCTTCAAGTCCCTTAGCCCATGTATCAAATGTCCATATTCCCTTTACCTGGTCTCCGTACCTGTTTGCCGCCTCTGTTAATGTTATTTCTTCATGCTTAAATTCTAAAAGTTTTTTATTCATAATAACACCTCTTTCAAACAAGACTATAATAAAATATATAAATTTTCTAAATATCTATTTGGGAAATATCTGTTTCCAGTCTTTCTTCATGCTTACTATATTCCAGTTATATTTTTCTGCCACTTAAGGAATATTTTATCAGCTTCGGTATATAAAAATTCTCTTTTTTTTATCATCAAGGATATTTATTTTTTAATGAAGGATTGTTTTCTGTCATCTTTTTGGCATAAACAGCTCTTCCACAGTAAACTGCTCAGCCCAAAGCGTACCGTCATTGTCAAATACGGCAAATCTTCCACTCTCTGGTATAAAATCAGGATTTTTCGGTTCAGTTATCATATTTATATAATTAACTATCTTTGTTTTCATTTCATTATTCCAGCTTGGAAGACAGTCTTCCCCCGATACTGATCTCTTTGTATCCGAAACATATATAAAAATGTCTGTAAAAATAATATTAAAACTAAAATCTTTTTCATGCTTCTCCTTATGCTTTCCTCTGTTTTATTATATATTCTTCTTTTCTAACCCGAAAAACAGTGTTGTTATTTGCTTTAGAATTCATTTTTTTTAATAAAGTCTAAATAATAAAAAACCTTCTGTATATAGAACAACAAAATTTTACTTTCTCTTTTTAGGTTTAGTCTGGTTTGCTCTGTTATTCTTGCTGATTACAGCAGAAACATATTCCACTTCTTCATCTGTCATTCCTTTTTTAGGTATAAAAAAAGTAATTCTCCCGATTAAATTAAAATAAAAGCCGTTTCTTCTCTCGTATATTTTATTAAATTCACTGTATTTTCTCATTGCCTGCTTTGATTTATCACCAAAAAAACAGAAATTTTTCAAATAATTATCTGTTACCTGTGCCTTGATAACTCCGCTCTCTTTCAGTGCCTTTTTATAAGAAAAAAAGTACACTGCCAGATAAACAAATATATTTATCCCTAGAGAAAGAATAAGTGCAGGTAATGTGTATTCTTTCAGTATAGTTTGCAAGCCTGCCCCGTTTCCCTTACGCTCCATGTCATAAATAACATAAGCCCAGATAACACCCAGAGAAATAAGCAGCTTTACCTTTTCCATCTCAACCCTGCTGATAACATAATCTTTAAACGACAGTTTCTTTATTTCTATATTCATATTCCCTCTTTTCATTCTTTATATATTATTTTTAAAATATCTCTATCTTCTAATTTTATTATATTTCCTTCAAAATATCAAACTTTTATTTTTATAATTTTGATATCAAAAAACAGTCCGAATCGCTTTATCAGACTGTTCCCCGTTATATTACCACTTCATTTTCATATCTGCCGCTTCAAATTTTTTTAAGATTTTTATCATATTGTTTCGGGTTTGTACCTTTTAATCCTTCATTTACAAATATGTAAGCACGGCAAAATCAGAAAGAACATAATATCTTATAGTTTCCATCCCCTATATTATCAAATCCTGCGGATTACTCCGAGCTGTAAATATAAAAACTCTGATTAGAAAAATTTTTTTGCTTTTTCATTCATTTCTTTCTCTGAAATATATCTAAAATCTTAACTATACATAAATCATTTTCACAGTCATTCCACCGTCAACATTCAGATTTGTCCCGGTAATAAAGCCGCATTCCTCTCCTGTCAGATAAAAACAAGCTGCTGCAATATCCTCAGGCTTCCCCACTCTTCCGGCAGGATGCTGTTCATGGTCGGCTTTTGTAAGGATATCTCCTTTTTCACTGTCCTTTTTCCATCCCGATACATCAATCCAGCCCGGACTTATACTGTTAACCCTTATGTTTTTCTTACTAAGAGACACTGCCATAGAATGAGTCAGAGCGGAAATCCCACCCTTTGAAGCTGAATAAGCCTCTGTTTCAGGCTCCGACATAAAAGCTCTTGTCGATGATATATTAATTATACTGCTGCCCGGCTTCATAAAAGGTACACAATATTTAGAACACATAAACGTTCCCCTCAGATTTACATTTATAACTTTGTCAAATTCTTCCATTCCTTCACTAAAAATTCCGGCTTTTTTAGCATTGGCTATACCTGCATTATTGATCAGTATGTCTATTTTCCCGTACTCTTTTACAGTTTCTTCGGCAAGCTTCCGGCAGTCTTCCTCTTTTGCAACATCAGTTTTTATAAATACAGCATTACCACTCTTTTTTATTATAAAATCCCTTGTTTTTTCACCGGCTTCTCTGTCAATATCAGCAACAACCACATATGCTCCGCTTTCTCCGTATTTTTCTGCTGCCGCTCTTCCGATTCCTTCTCCTGCTCCGGTTATTATTACTACTTTTTTTTCAAAATTCATAAAGTACCTTTCAATAATAAAAAATATTTAAATTTTTATTAATTTTATCGTATAAAAATTTATTTTTCAATTTACTCTGTTACCAAAACACCTCTTCCAGATTATTAAATTTTAGTTCATTGAGAAATTCCAAATCGGAATCATCCTTCATCGAAACCTATACATAATTTTTTCATGCTTTTTTATATTCTGACATTATTTTTCTATTCCCCGGTCTTCTCCGCTGTTACATATGCTTTATCCAAAACAGTCATTTCTTCTGCATATTTTTTTACTCAGGATTTTTATCTGAAATGAACAGTCCAAAAATATTAAGATGTAATATTAAATGCTAAAATAAAAAGGAATACCGGCATACTTCTTTTATTTTGTATCTAAGTTTTCGATTTTACCGGTGTAAATAAATTATAATAATCAGCATACAGCTCTTTTTCTATGTTTATCATCTTTGCTTTTATTTCCAAAAGTACTGCTTTCTTTTCCGTATTTGCTTTTACAGCGACCTGTACTGACACAGGAGCTGTATCCGGAGCTACATCTTCTCTTCCGTCAGAATAGTATGTTACACTCTTCACTGTCCCGTCTAAATTATACATTGTTACTTTTCCGTCTTTTACTCCGTTTACATATTCTATTATAAGAGTAAGTTTTCCATCCTCAGTGTAATCTTTTGTCTGACCGGTACCGTTTTTCAGGGTGGTCGCATACAGCACCTTCCCCTTTTCGTCATAAAAAACATACTTTCCTGTTATTCTTCCTCTGTCATAATTTGATTCGGATTTCATTTTTCCATTCTGAAAATAAAAGACTGCTTTTCCGTTTTTCTTCCCGTCCTTTATATCCATTACAAACCATGGTTTTCCTGTAGTACTCCTTATAACTTCTATTTTTCCTGTATACACACTTCCGTCTTTTTTGGTAAATGTATCAAAATTGGGATTAAATATCTCCATAAATTCTTTGTCTGTTCCTTTAAAATTCTCAGAATATCCTAAAAAACCCATAAAGAACATCCCAAAAAACAGCATTACTTTTTTCATTTCTCCTCCTAATGTTAATTTTACTCTACAAAACACTTAAGACCATATCTTCATAGTTAACTTTTATTCTATAATATTTTTCGTATTTTGTAAATATATTTCTTGTACTATTATCATGTAACCCTTATGTATCAAGCATTATGATATTTCACTTATATTTTTTTTATTTATATGTTATGATTTATATACTCAGGTCGGGATACTCGAACTTTATTTACTTTACAGGGAGGTTTTTTATGGAAGAATTTTCTTTGACATATCTGATCAGCTTTTTATCTGTTTTCATCTCATCAGCAACAGCAGTTTTTCTCAGTATTATTGCATATAAACAAAATAAAAAACTGAATTTTCAAAAAGAAGAACATGACAGAAATCTTACAAGACAAAAAAATGAATTTGACAAAGAAATAACAAGATTAAGCGGAAGTATAGAAAGAATGAATTTTGTACATAAAACACAGTTTGATACAGAATTCGGACTATATAAAAAAATATGGCTTGAAATTTCCAATATCACAAAATCTTTTCATAATATTCAGGATTATCTGACAGAATTGAACAATATTGATAATGACTGTTTAGATATGAATAGAGCTCTTAAAAATGAGTATAATCTCTTAAAATCGTACAGTTCAGTATTTTCAGAAATAATAGATAAAAACCGTCCTTTTTATTTTCAGGAATTATATTCACTTTTGATTATTTTTTCAAATCAGTCAAAAATATTGGCTGAATATCTTTCAAATGATGATT
>JAITVW010000201.1 GCA_031285605.1 Fusobacteriales bacterium
TTAGTATAAATATTTTATATTAATTACATTGTAGACAATAAAAAATATTTATGATATTTTATATATTGAGAATACTAAAGTGGAAAGGAAGTAGGATAGTGGATTATATTGATAGTATCTTAGAAAAAGCAGAATCAAGAGACGGACATGAGAAAGAATTTATGCAGGCAATGAAAGAAGTACTAAAATCACTGGAACCGGTTATAGCAAAGCATCCTGAATATCAGGAAAACGGAATTCTCGAAAGAATGGTAGAGCCCGAAAGACAGATAATCTTCAGAGTACCATGGGTAAATGATAAAGGAAAAGTAATGGTGAACAGAGGTTACAGAGTACAGTACAACAGTGCAATGGGACCTTATAAAGGAGGACTCAGACTCCATCCTTCAGTTAATCTTGGAATAATAAAGTTTTTGGGATTTGAGCAGATATTTAAGAATGCTCTTACAGGACTTCCAATAGGCGGAGGAAAAGGAGGATCTGATTTTGATCCAAAAGGAAAATCTGACAATGAAATAATGAGATTCTGCCAGAGTTTCATGAATGAATTATATAGACACATAGGTTTAAATACAGATGTTCCTGCGGGAGATATAGGTGTCGGAGGAAGAGAAATAGGATATTTATTCGGACAGTATAAAAAAATAAAAAATTCATATGATACAGGAATTCTTACCGGGAAAGGGCTCGAATACTGGGGTTCTCTTGTAAGAAAAGAAGCAACGGGATACGGGCTGGTTTATTTTATGGAAGAAATGCTTCAGGAGCATGGTTCTACTTTTGAAAATAAAACTGTTGTAATTTCCGGCTCGGGAAATGTCGCTATTTATGCTCATGAAAAGGCTGTACAATTGGGAGCAAAAGTAATAGCAATGAGTGATTCATCAGGATATATAACGGATAAAAACGGTATAAATCTGGCTACCATAAAGAAACTAAAAGAAGTGGAAAGAAGAAGAATAAAGGATTATCTGGAATTTCACAAGGAAGCTGAATTTCATGAAGGATTTCAAGGAATTTGGGATGTTAAGTGTGATATAGCACTTCCTTGTGCCACACAAAATGAAATAGCTCTGGAACAGGCAGAAAAAATGGTGGAAAATGGAGTTATCGCTGTAGGAGAGGGTGCAAATATGCCTTGTCTTGATGAAGCGGTGAAATACTTTCTTGCAAATAAGGTTCTGTTAGGGCCCGGGAAAGCAGCAAATGCAGGAGGAGTAGCTACTTCAGCTCTGGAAATGAGTCAGAACAGTATGAGACTTGCATGGACATTTGAAGAAGTGGATAAAAAACTTCATGAAATAATGAAAAATATTTTTAAAGAAGCAAAAAAAGCTGCAGTAGATTACGGAGTGCCCGGAAATTATGTAATGGGAGCAAATATTGCCGGATTCAAAAAAGTGGCAGATGCTATGCTTGCACAAGGAGTAATATAATTTTTTAAATATATAAAAATCTTGATATGGGATTATATTAAAAAGTAAAATTTTTGATATGGTCCTGTTTTTTGTATTTAGAAAAATACTGAAAAAGATTAAAATTTTATAAAGATTGAGTTCTATGCCGGATTATTTTTGACTTTTGACAAGCTGAAGAATAAAAGTATGACTTAATATTGTAGAAAATAGGTTGGTTAGGCAATGAAAGGCAAAAGTGGGAGGATAAAACTATATCAATAACCGGAAAATAACTTGTAATGAAAATATAATACATGTATTCAATATTTTTACTAAAAAAAATCATATAAACGTAATAAATCATTGACATCAAACAAAGGAAATTATATAATTGAGAAGAACAATATTTTGAAATAGTAATATGAATGTAGGGAAACTTATAATTAAATTAATATTTTTAAGATATTGTCTTTTTTTTAATAAGGATATCGGGAAGAAGAAATGAAGGTGTTGAAGTCGAGAAAAAGATAACAAGCTTATGAATATCGACTTCTTTAAATAAATGGGAATAATGGAGGAAACTTATGGGAATGAATGAGAAGCTAATATTAAAACTTTTAACGGAGTACCTTACAAATCCAAGTGAAGCAACAAGGGAACAGATAACAGAAATGACATCTCTAAGAGTCGGTAAATATGAAATATCATGCTTCCGAGGAATGGCAGTGGGATATATAAGAGAAGTTGCCGGCAGAAGAGGATATATAGAAGTAGTGACAAAGTTATTTACGAAATCAATAAATACGCTGAGAGATGATAATAAAAGATATCAGCTTTATGTACTTGCGGATGAAACAGGGAAAATACTGGTAAATCAGCTGAAGATAGGAATAATAAAACAAATTTTAAAATTAGGGAAAAGAAATGCAGAAGAATATAATAAAATATTGAAAATGATGTCATCAAAAGAAATGACTCCAAGGGAGCTGGAAAGCTATATGAACGATAATATTCAGAAGGAAGAATCCCTGTATTTGAAAGAGGCGGATATTTGTAAAGAATTTTTTTTAAGAGATTAAGCGGAATAAAAGAATCAATATCAGCAGCGTTTCCCAAAACAGAATATCAGAGATGAGTCCATCAGATAAGAAATACACTAAAATATGTATCAGATAAAGATAAGAAAGAAAAGCCGGAAAGCGAACCGAGATGTAATAAGTCCGTTATTTAAATTTTCAGAAGAGGTAAGAAAAGTAATCTATACAACAAATGCGATAGAAAGCTTAAACAGTACTTACAGAAGACTGAACAGACAGAGAAGTGTATTTCCAAATGAAAGCTTCTTACTAAAAGCCTTGTATTTATTTACATTTGAAGCAACGAAAAAATGGAGCATGCCGCAAAGAAACCGGGGACAGGTATATGGAGAATTGAACATAATGTATGAAGAGAGACTGCCGTAAAATTAAGAGCAAATATCAAGACACCCTGAGTAAGGATGTTTGTTTGACATACAGTAATTTAAGAGGTATATTATACCAGAACATAAAACAGTACAAGTATTAAATCTTTTATTACAGAAAGATTAATTTACAGAAGATTTCGCACACTCTCTATTTAACATATAAAAATTTTATTTCATCAGACTTTGATTATAAAATTCTGATGATTTATTTTTTTGCAGCAGGAAAATATATCTCTGTCATATAATTTTCCGGCGTTTTAGTTTCTGAATTAGTGAGATAAATTTCGTAAGCAGCGTCTATAAATTTATATCCCTCGGTTTCTATCCATTGATTCAATTTTGTATAAACAGAAGTAAGATTAGAATAAGGATCTTTATAGAGTACTGTTGCACATAAACTGCCTGAAAGCTCAAGGGTTTCAGAAGACATATTTCATCATAGTATCTTAAAGTCTTGGTAGTAACATTACTAAATTTTGAAAAAAAAATACCTATAGGCAGCATGTTTTACAACCTCCTTAAAATTATTTTCCCGGGCTTTGATATGATTATGCACTTTCCCGTAAGAGGAAGGTCAAAGTTACATCATAAAAAATATTCTGTATGATAAAGTTATGATTAAATACGATAAAAAAATATATTTTTCTTTGAAAAGCATAATAATTTCACTATTTAACTATACAAATTTATTAATAAATGATAAAATAAGGGTACTCTGTTCTGTCTGTATCTTAATATTTGAATAAACGGAATGGATATGAGTGTTTTTATATTGGCAGAAATAAGTTGGATTTAACGATATGTTTGGAAAAACACCGGTAATTAATAAGAAAAAAGAGGTAAAACATGAAAAGCAAAAAAGCCTTGTTTTTGGCGTCTTTAGTATTATTTCTTTTAAGTTATACAAATAATTATGCTGAAAAAAGTCAAGGTTTAATTATACACAGGGAAAAACTGGACTTTATATCGGGTCTGAATGAGGAAGAGCTGAAAAGACTTATACTTAAGATAAAAGATATAAAAAAAGATAATCTTAGCATAGATGAGCTTAAGGATCTGCATGACAGTTATTATACAGAAGTCAGCATAAAACCCGAAGACTTTAGAAATTATTTTGTAAGTTCAAAAAAAGAGACTGAAAAAATAATATATATAAATAAAAATGAAGAAATAAAAAATAAAAAACTTCAGGAAGTGATGGAGAGAAGTCTTGAATAGAAACTCCTTTATTTTGTCATATAAACAATTACTGAAAAAATAAAACTTAAAGGAGAAAAAATGTTAAACACAGTAGCAAATAAAATATTCGGAACTTCTGACGAGAGAGAAGTAAAAAAATTAATGAAAAAGGTAGATGCGATAAATGCTCTTGAGCCAAAGATAGAAAAACTTACGGATTTTGAACTTAAAGGAAAAACAGAAGAGTTCAAAATAAGATTTGAAGGCGGGGAAGACCTTGATGATATATTGCCGGAAGCTTTTGCCGTGGCAAGAGAAGGTGCTAAAAGAGTACTTAGAATGCGTCATTATGATGTACAGTTAATAGGAGGAATGATCCTGCACAGCGGAAGAATAGCAGAGATGAAAACCGGGGAAGGAAAAACCCTGATGGCAACACTTGCTATTTATCTGAATGCACTTTCAAGTAAAGGTGTACACATAATTACGGTAAATGATTATCTGGCACAAAGAGATATGGAGATAATGAGACCTCTGTATAATTTTCTCGGACTGTCGGTAGGAGTAATAATAAACGGAATATCAAATGAAGAAAGAAAAAGAGCCTATGCATCTGATATTACCTATGGTACAAATAATGAATTCGGTTTTGATTACCTGAGAGACAATATGGTTCATAATATCAAAGAAAAAGTACAAAGACTGCATCACTATGCAATAGTTGACGAAATAGATTCGATTCTGATAGATGAGGCAAGAACACCTTTGATAATTTCGGGAGCAGCAGAAGAAACTACACACTGGTATAACGTTTTTGCAAAAGTAGTACTGCAGCTGAAAAGAAGTTTGAAGACAGAAAAAATAAAAGACAAGAAAAATACTGTGATACCTGAGGAAGACTACGAAGATTACGAAGTGGATGAAAAAGGACACAATGTAACAATGACTGAAAAAGGTATAAAGAATGTAGAGAGGATTCTTAATATAGAAAACCTTTACTCACCGGAACATGTAGAGCTTACACACTTTCTGGCACAGGCATTAAAGGCTAAGGAACTGTTTAAGCTGGACAGAGACTACATAATAAATGAAGATGATGAAGTAATAATAGTAGATGAGTTTACAGGAAGACTGATGGAAGGAAGAAGGTATTCAGACGGTCTTCATCAGGCTATCGAGGCTAAGGAAAACCTTGAAGTAGCCGGGGAAAATCAGACTCTTGCTACAATTACACTGCAGAATTATTTCAGAATGTATGAAAAATTGTCCGGAATGACGGGTACTGCAAAAACAGAGGAAGATGAGTTTAAGCAGATATATAAGCTGGGTGTTGTGGCAATACCTACAAATAAACCTGTTATAAGAAGAGATTTTTCTGATGTTATTTACATTACAAAAAGAGCAAAATATGAGGCGATAGTAGAAAAAATAAAAGAACTTTATGAGAACGGACAGCCGGTACTGGTAGGTACAGCTTCGATACAAAACTCCGAGGATCTGTCAAAACTGCTGAAAAAAGCAAGAATTCCGCATGATGTACTGAATGCAAAGCAGCATACAAGAGAAGCAGAGATAATAGCGCAGGCAGGGAGATATAAAGCAGTAACAATAGCGACAAACATGGCCGGAAGAGGAACTGATATAAAACTGGGGGGGGATCCTGAATCTCTTGCATTAAAGACTGCTGAAAGAGGAACTCCTGAATTTAGAGAACTGGTAGACCAGTATCAGGGCGAATGCGAGGAAAATAAGGAGAAAGTCATAGCAACAGGCGGATTATTCATACTGGGAACAGAGAGACACGAGAGCAGACGTATAGATAACCAGCTTAGAGGACGGGCAGGACGTCAGGGAGATCCGGGAGCATCAGAATTTTATCTGTCTCTTGAAGATGACCTGATGAGACTGTTTGGGGGAGACAGACTGCAGAATATGATGGCTTCTTTGAAAGTAGAAGAGCATGAGGAAATAAGAAATAGATTCATAACAAAAGCAGTAGAAGGAGCACAAAAAAGAGTAGAAAGCAGAAACTTCTCAATAAGAAAAAATCTGCTGGAATATGATGATATTAATAATAAACAGAGAGAAGTAGTCTATACACAAAGAGATCTTGTTTTGAGAAATGAAGATTTAAAAGACCTGATTATTTCAATGATGAAAGAAACTGTAGAAGATTTAACTGATAATGTTCTTTCGGGAGATTCGAGAGAGGACTGGAACTTTGACTATTTGGCGGATAATTTAAGAGATAATTATAATTACCATGTTCCGGAGCTGTATCTTGATATGGAAAGAAATAAGATGAAAGCTGAAATTATTCAGGATCTTCTTGACAGATATAATAACAAAGAGCGGGAAATCGGCTCTGTTCAGTTTAGAGATGTGGAAAGATATATAATGCTGGAAGTATTGGATCAGAGATGGAGAGAGAACCTGAAAAACCTTACAGAATTGCGTGAAGGAATTTATCTTAGATCATACGGGCAAAAGAATCCGATTAATGAGTATAAAATAATAAGTACTGATCTTTATAATGAAATGATAGATGGTATAAAAAGAGAAGTAAGCTCATTTCTGATGAAGCTGAGATTCAAAACAGAAGAAGAGATGGAAGCTGAGGAAAGAGCACAGAGTTTGCAGGTTTCCCATGAGGAAATAGAAGAAGCCGAGGAAGTAGAAGATGCACTTGAAAAGGCGGAAAATGAAATGCTTCATGTCTCAAGAAAGAAAAGAAGAGAAATGGAAAGACAGAGTCATAAAGGAAGAAGGTAGCGGTAATGATAGATCTTCATATGCATTCTCTATATTCAGACGGAACTTTCGGTGTTTCTGAATTAGTGAAAAGATCCGGCGAAAAGGGTATAAAAATATTGTCGCTTACAGATCATGACACTGTGGAAGGACTTGCCGAGGCTGCGAAAGAATGCATAGAAAATAACATAAAATTCATAAACGGAATAGAGATATCCACAGAATATAAAGGAAAAGAAGTACATATACTCGGTTATTTTATAGATGAAAAAGATAAAAGCCTGATAGATTTTTCTAATGAAATGAAAGAGGCAAGAATCAATAGAAATGAAAAAATTATAAAAATACTGAATAATCATGGAGTAGAAATTACAAAAGAGGATACATTCCGTGAGGCTGAAGGAGTAATTATAAGCAGAACACATTTGGCAAGAGCTCTGATAGCCAAAGATTACGTAAAAGATGTAAAGGAAGCATTTGATAAATATTTGGGATCAAACGGACTTGCCTATGTCCCAAAGTCAAATCTAAATCCTTTTGACGGAATAGAGATAATAAAAAAAAGCGGAGGGTTGGCGTTTTTAGCCCACCCTAAGCTTATAGGACTGGAAGAAGAAGACTTTGTCCGGCTTGTGAAGGAAATGAAAAATCATGGACTGGACGGAATAGAAACATACTATTCTCTATTTTCAAGGGAAGACATGGAATACTTTGAAAAAACAGCAGAAAAATTTTCTCTTATAAGAAGTGCCGGTTCTGATTTTCACGGAGAAAATAGAAAAGGCGTGGATATCGGAGATAATTATGCACCAAAAGAGGTTTTTTACATCTGGAATGAGCTTTATGAACAAAAAAATTTGAATCAGACTAAGCTGGTAACTGTATCAGACAAAGGAAGAATTTCAAATCTTCCTTTTTAACTAAATGAATGAAAAGAGAAAGGTATAATAGAATATGAATATATATTTTGCAGGTTCGGTAAGAGGCGGAAGAGAAAAAAGAAAAGAATTTGGGATGATAATAGGAAAATTAAAGGAATATGGTAAAGTTCTTACAGAACATATATCAGAGCCTGAAGAGGAAAAATTTGTTTATCATCAGACAGACAG
>JAITVW010000254.1 GCA_031285605.1 Fusobacteriales bacterium
TTGACAAGTAATATTTACTTTATTAGATTTGTAATTTCCATTTTTGATACAAATTGTTCTGTAATCTTTTATCATTTCAATCCCCGTTAAGATGCTAGATATTATTTAAGAAAATATAATTTTTTTCTTTCACATAACCATAAGTTTTAAAAAATAGTAGGAACTAAACCGCCGTCTAACCTTAATGCGGCGCCGGAGAAAGAAGATGCAAAAGGACTGGATATATATGCTGCAAATCTTCCGATTTCTTCCGGACGGATAAGACGCTGAATCTGAGAAAGCGGTCTGTGATTCTTCATAAAGTCAGACTCCCATTCAGATTCCGGAATTGTACTGTTTTGATACATTTTCCGTATCATGTCCTCTACTCCTTCTGTTAAAGTCGAGCCCGGCATAATTGTATTGACTGTAACATTTGTTCCTTTTGTGAGCTTGGAAAGACTTTTTGCCAATGACAGATTCATAGTCTTTGTCATACTGTACTGGGCCATTTCTCCGGACGGCATAACAGCTTCCTCGCTTGCTATAAATATAACCCTGCCAAAATTATTTTGCAGCATCTTCGGCATATAAAACTTAGCCAGTGCATTTCCTGACAAGACATTTGTCTCAAAGAATTTATTCCATATATCATCTGTAATATCCCAGTATTCCATAGGCTGAAATATTCCCATATTGTTTATTAAAATATCAATCTCGAAAACCTGTTCAAATAAAGAAGCTCTTTCTTCTTCTTTTGCCAGATCAGCTGCAACACCTGTTATCGAAACATCCGGAAATTGATTTTGCAAATTTTCGGCGAGCTGTTTCACTTCTGTTATATTACGTCCGTTAATGACAACATCAGCACCCTCACGTGCCAATTCTACGGCAATAGCTTTCCCTATTCCTTTTGTCGAGCCGGTTACCAGTGCTTTTTTCTTTCTCAAACCTAATTCCATAATTATCCTCCCCTAAATAAAATCAAATGTGTCCGGATTCGGTCCTACACGATAGTCCTCGTTTAAATTACTGATTGTATCCATTTCTTCCTTTGTCAGTGAAAAATCATCAAGCTTTGCATTGCTTATTATTCTCTCTGTTTTTACGGATTTAGATACAAGCAAGATATTATTTTGAAGCCCCCAGCGAAGAACAATCTGAGCGGCATTACGGTTATGAGCCTCTGCAATTTTCAGTATTGTTTCATTTGTTAAAATCTGTCCCTGCATCAGAGGAGACCAAGCCTGCACTAAAATGTCATGTTTTTTACAAAAATCAATCAAATCTCCCTGAGTCAGCTTTGGATGATATTCAATCTGATTTAATACAGGTGTAATCGTTGCAAAAGAAAACAATTCTTCTAAATGTGATTTATTAAAATTACTTACACCGATTGCACGTATTTTTCCCTCTTTATACAAAAATTCCAGTGCCTTCCATGATTCTTCAAAAGCATGATTTCCCGGCCAGTGAATCAAATATAAGTCAAGATAATCCAAATCCAGTCTGTTTAAGCTTTCGTAAAAAGCCGTAATAGTCTCATCGTAAGAAATATGATTATTCCAGACTTTTGATGTAACAAAAATATCTTCTCTTTTCAGTCCTGCCGCCTCAAGCCCTGCTTTTATCCCACGGCCGGTTCCTTCCTCATTACCGTATATCTGGGCAGTATCAATTAAACGATAACCGTTGATAATTGCATTTTTCACATTTTCCCCGGCTTCATCATCCGATACTTTAAAAACTCCCAGTCCAAACTCAGGAATTTCCACACCGTTATTTAATTTCACTTTATATTTTAATGTATTTGACATTGAATATGTCCTCCTTTTGACTAATTATTTAATATAGTATATAATAATATATAAATTTAGTCCAGTACTTACTTTGAAGTTCTATACACACAAAAAAGTAAGTTTTGTAAAAAATATGGCTTTAAGGAGAATAAAATGAATAAAAAAATTTATAATATAGGTGTAGAAGCAACTATGGAAGTAATCGGCGGAAAATGGAAACCCATTATTTTATGTAACTTACGATATGAGACTTTAAGACCAAGTGATTTACAAAAAAAAATTCCGGAAATCAGTCAGAAAATGCTTATACAGCAATTGAGAGAACTCGAAAAAGATAATATTGTTACCAGAAAAGTATATCAGGAAGTCCCGCCAAAAGTAGAATATTCATTAAGCAGCTATGGAAAGTCTTTGGGAGAAGTTTTGGATATTTTGTGCAGCTGGGGTGAGCTTCATGTGGAGCATCTGATTGAAAAGGGTGAAAATGTTCAGCTAAACTGTAATAATATATAAAAAAATACGGTTAAATCAAATTTATAACCTTTTTTATTTATATATTTTTTAAGCTTATATTTTACGATTTAAGCAATTTCATTTTTTGGGCAGCCCCTTCTTGGTTCAATATAAAAAAATGAAAATTTGACATATTTTTGTTTTTATAAAGTATATTTTTTTAAAATTGATCTGACAAGCTCAGAACGAAACAGTTTGCTTATTTTTCCCTTTTGAATTTTTCTTTAGGAAATTATTAATTGCCATAAAACTATGAGGCAGGAACAATTAATAAAAAACAAATTACTTAGAATTGAAATTATAATAACATTTTAAATATATTTTTTTTGAAAAAAGAACAGCAGAAAATATTTTATATATCATATAATTATATGATGACTAAAAAGATCCGGATATACCCAGACCATTTTTATTTCATAAAATAAATTCACGCCTTTATTTTCGATTTAGTATCATTTTGCAAAATCTTTATTATATTTTCAGAACATTTCGGCATTAATGAATCCAGCGTTATTGAATCGTCAGCTTTCATGAATAAAGCCATTATCAAATATAAATGTCTTAAATTATATTTTTTATCATAACATTCAACCGATCTTACAAAACTAGCGTCAACATATAGAAATTCTGCTATATCTTCAACAGATATTTCTAACCTTCTTCTTGTATGAGCTACATTATTAGCCACTTTTTTATCAAATTGAGAAACCCTGTTCACAAAATGTCACCTTTCATTTTTTGATAAAATTCTATAAAAAATAAAAGATTTATTTAGCACCTTATTAGTTGCTTTTATCATAAAAACATGTTATAATTATTATACTTTTTTAGTTAGCAAACCTTCAAAATATTTAATATATATATTAAAAAAAGACATTTAACACAGTGTCTTTTTTTGATTCTTTGCCTCTTTCCAAACCATATCAATATAAAGAAAGAACCATCATATTCAATTCTTTGAAATATTTTTTAAAGATGGTATTTCTAAATAATTTTTTATAAAACTTGATTTTATAATTTATATAATTTAAAGTTTCTTCCTGAGTAAATCCTTAATAAATAAAGAATTTATTTGGTAAACATAAATAAATCCAAAAAAAGAAAAAAGTATCCTTTTCAATGAGAAAATTTGTATTTGATTTTTTATCCGAAATTATTATATCAATTTCCATAAATAAAGAAAAGAGCTTTTTTTCATATTTTATACGGATTTGAACAACAGATCAGCAGTCGAAATGTTATCTATCTTTATAAATACGAAAAATAAAAACCTAAGAAAATATAAAAAAATTAGTCTAAAAATTTGAAATAAAAAAATAAAACACAGGAGAGAACTCTCCTATGCTCCTAAAATACAAGCTAAATATCCTTTTTTAAAATATTTATACTTTATTTTTTCTAATTCTATTACTTGTTCATCTTCTTTTATATTCAGCTTTTCATATTTTGATTTTTCTACTTGTTCCAGTAAATCATAAAGTTCTCTGATTTCTTGTTCTAAATGTGATTCTTTCATAACAATTTTATTTTTCAATCTATATAAAAGGAATTAACCTATTGCTGCAACTCCCTAAATTAAAAAATATCCTCCTCCTTCCCATGTTATTTTCACATACAATTATATTAATTTACTCTTTGTTTTTTTAGTGATTAATATTATAGTTTCATTTGAATATACAATTGTTTTGCATATAAAAAAGACGCCTGCCTTTTATTGACAATCGCCTTTAAATTAGAGTGTTGGAATAAAACTCAAAACATCAGGAGTCTTTGATATTATATTTGTTCTCTCTGAATTTTTATTTTCCTGATTATTGTGAATTTTTCCCCTTTATGCTACTTTTATATATTATTAATTGATATTTATTTATTATGCTGATTATTTTTATTATTTTCAATATAATTTTATTTTCATAGTATTTATATGTAAAAATCCCTGGAAAAGGCTGAGAAATTACTGGTCTGAAAAATGTTCCCGTATACAATAGATACCTTTTTCTTTATAGCGAAGGTGCTTTTTTATTTCTTTGTGTAAATAATCAGATTCAAAAATATCCGAAAGATCAACTTTATATATCTGACAATTAATAGTAATATTGGAAAAATCATGGCAAACACCGGAATTAATATCAAGGATAAATTTTTTATTAAGATATCTATACATAGAAACAACCGCCTTTTTACAGAGAAATATAATTATATAATGAATTAACAAAAAATTTATATAATATAAAAAATATAATCTTTTATCTTGTTTGTTTCTAATGAAAAAATACATCCAATATTGCAATTCTTTTTCATAATCCTTCATTTCTTTAAGCCGGTATAAAGCTGACCAGCCTCTGATTACAATCCTTAAGGTTTTTTACCTAAGCTGATATTGTCCTTGAAATAATAATAAAAAATCTTTGGAACAAGACAACTATAAATAAATTAAATAAAAAATTTTCAGACTAATGTTTAAGTATAAAACCTTCCGGTCACAAGTAAACTATGAAAGTTATCAAAACATTTCCTTATTCTGTACTAGGATACTTTACCATCAAAATTAAAAAAAGTCAAGATAAAAAAAATTTAAATTTAATGGCAACATATTAGCATATCTTTTATGTCATCTGTTGTCTTTACTCCATATTGGTCTGTTAATTCCTTCACAAGTTTATTTTATTTTCTCATTTTTAATAAGATTCTCTATGACCAAATATTTTTTGTAGATTATTTTATACAATATAAAAGATCAGGGCTACCAAACCTGATCTAAAATAAAAAATTATTACTACCTTCTAGCATAAATAATATACTATATAATATTTTATTTATATATATTTTTTTTTAGTTAAAATTTTGTTTTTTTTATAAAATATTAGCATATTATAATTTTAACCTGTATAAAACAGGGTAAGCAGCAGAATACCAACTTAGTAAACGTTAAATTTTAAGAAAAAATATTATATCTGTATTTATGTGAAAATCCGACAAAGTATTTCATTGCCAATAAGTAAAACTTATTTTTTGAAAATTTTGAAATTAGACAGGAATTATTGATGTATCCAACAAAAATTTTTTATGTATAAATCTTGATTTTAGAAAAAAACGAGATAAAATTTAGTATGGTATTTTAAATAAGTATATTTATAAAATTTTTGCAAATATAAATATATAGAAAAACTTATTTTATAAGGAGGTTTAATAAAAATAAGTAAATTGTAATATTAGTTATTATCAGGCATATCTTGCCGGCAGTTCAAAAAAATAAATAAGAATTTGAAATTTCAGATCTAAAAGTACAAATAAAAAACAGAATATAACATGGTTATGTAATATCTTAACAAAAAATAAGAGACAGAACAGACAGATTTGAAACAATCTCTAACTGCCGGTAAATAACAGAAAATAATGGAAAATAACAAGGAGGAATAATGAAAAGAAATAAAAAATTATTATTATCATTTTTATCGCTAAATGCAATGCTGGCATCTTATACAGCAGAAGCCTCCGCTTCATCAGCAGCAAAATATGAAAGAGTGTATAATAGTGTGGTTAAGAACATACAAAAAGATACTTCAAATGAAAAAACATATCAATTATTAGAACGAATTCTTAATCAGAAAAATAAAGAATTAAAAGATTTATATTCACAGGGAGATTATGTAGTAAAACCTGAATATTTGGAATGGCAGGTGTTTTTTACAGGGTTTTATGATGAATATAATGAAGGAATGGACAATTCTAAGGAAAATGCGCAGTATCATTCAAAGGTAACAGGTTATTATGATGTAAACGGGAATTATATAGTGACTAGCGGCACTCTGGGAGGATTATCAGGAAAGCCGTATATGCCTTTACAACAACCAAAAGAAATTAATCTTGGTGTTAGTATCCCCATAAAAGGAATGACAAGAGAGCCATTGAATTTGCTATTAACATCGGTAGGAGAAATTAATGTAAATCCAAATACTTTGAATGTAGTACCACCGAGCGGATTAATCATGCCATCTGTCAATGTAATTGAATTTCAGCCGCTTGCGCCTAATTTGATTGCACCGACACCGATTACCGTGTCTCCATTAAGTTTGTCATTTGGGGGAAGCGGAAATGGTGACAGTACTTGGTTTGGTTCGTCCGGCAATGCTCCAATAAGCCAGCAGTCTATGTCAGGGAGCGGCGGAACAGGAACTTTTGAAACAATTTTTACAGGCGGAAACGGTATTCAACAGTATATTGATAAAACAGATATGCAAGGTTATGCAGGAGGACACACTAATCCTTCAGGAGCAGCACATACAGAAAATAACTACAGATTCAATGGTAGTGCAAGTTTTGGAAGTATGCTGCTGGTAGGAGGAGAATATATTCCTGTACATAATATGGAATTAATAAACTTAAGAACTTCAACTGCCGGTAATTTAGCTTTATTCCATACTGACTCACATAATGATCATGGAAGTTCAATATGGGATCTGGATAATACTAATGTTACATTAAAAGGGGATAAGGCAATATTATTTGATGTACAATATCATGGCGGCAATGGAGATTCCGGATTAGTCTTTAATAATGGAATTCTGACTGCAGATAACAGCATATCATATACATCAATATATGACGGAACTACGCATACTTATACTCCTCAGAACAGATATGTTTTTGTGACAATTGCAGCAAGTGGTACCACTAGTCGATATTTATATCTTAAAAATGAAGTTAACGGAGAAATGTATTTAAATGGACTGAAAGATACTTTATCAAATTTTGCCGCTGAAGATAATACGAATTATGGAGGGGCATATTTTGAAAATAGAGGAATAATAGAATTAAACGGGGTAAAATCTATGGGAGCAGTATTTGCAAGAGAGTACAGCAGATCATGGATTAGATTTGAAAATGCATTGAACTTGAATGGTGATGGAAGTGTTGGAGCAGTATTTGAATATAACTTTAATACTAATGCAACAAACGGAGCAGGAGGTCCCGGTTCTGGAGGAGTCACTTTTGAAAAAACACCGGTAAAAGACTCGGTATTTAATATAAAAATCGGAGAAAAAGCAAATCCGTCCAATGCAGATTCAAATGATACTTCTATAATAGGAAACAGTACAGCATTGGTAGAAGAAGCAACAGCACTGTACTTTAACAATGGAAGCGGAACAATGAAAGATTACAAAATATTGCATGCTCAGTTAGATGCCCTTGAATATTCCAGAAAAGCGACTTTAGTATCAATAGCAAAAGGGAAGGTAATATTAGACGGAACAGACACGGGAAATAGATTAAAAATAGACGGAGGAGCCTCTAAAACAGGAATAGATAATATGGCAATATATGCAGGAGCAATTGGGGCATTGCCGGGTTCTACAGTGTCGGAAATAGAAAGCTATATTCCAATAACAATAACAAATTCTGATTTATCAACTGCTATTTTTGGGGAAAAAAGAGGTAAAATAACAAATAATGGAGATATAGTAATTTCCGGAAGTAATGGAGTAAAAGGAATAATAACTGACAGTTATGCTCAGGCAACATTTGGCGGAAATATAACTCTTACAAACGGAAGTGTGTATACAGATGTAGCTAATAAAAAAACAGGATCGGTTGTAATAGGTGCAATGAATCATTCATCTGTAACAGGAACAGGTGTTATAACAGCTGATGTAAGCGGAAAAGAATCAATAGCTTTGTATGCAGATAATAACTCAACAATAGACATTCAGAATACAGCATCAAGTATAAAAGTATCTGACGGGGCATTTGCATTAACAGCAACAAATAACGGAACGATAAAATATGGGGGTAATAATATTGAAGCAGGTCAGAAATCACTTCTGTTCTATCTTGATAATACAAGTAATATAGAAATAGTAAACAGTGGTACTAATGCGAAGATAACCGGAGCAGCAAATGCTACAGACAGAGGAACTGCGTTTTATTATAAATCTCCTACAGCATATGGAACTTTTAACAGTACTGATATTTCTACATATTTTACAAACAGATATAATACTACATTAACAAATCTGACACTAAATATGGAAGAAGGATCAAGATTATTCATAGTAGATAATGTAGCAATGAATTTAACAAGTACAGCTATGTCAATGTCAGGATTAACAAACGCTCCGACAATAAATATGTTAGGTTCTTCATTTAAAACTTTTATGCTGTATCAAAGTGATTTAACAATAGATCAGGCAATAAATTTAGATTCTTCGACAGATGATTATAATAATCTGGAAATTGTAACTTCTAAAATAACAAATAACGGATTTCAAATAACCGGAACCGGAAACGGTCAGACTGCTATGGCTCAGGAAAACGGACTTGATATGATGGGAATACCTCTTGCAAGAAACATTGTAACATTAACAAATAATAATGGAACAATTTCGCTTAACGGTTTATCTTCTGTTGGAATATATGCAAATAACGGAGAAATATATAATAACGGAACAGGTAAAATAAATATGTCCGGAGACGGATCAATAGGAATATATGCTGTAAATGGGGCAAAAGTAGATACAGCAGCAGGAACAGAAATAAATATAGGTAAAAACGGAGTAGGAATATTTGCAGAAGGCTGGAAGCAAGGAACAGCGCAGGCATTTGGAAATGGTGAACTGGATATTAAAAACAGCGGTTTAATAAAGTCAGGAACAGGAACGAATGCAATAGGAGTATATCTGAATAACAATTCAGGAGCAGCGATAACTAACTCAAAACTGGATTTATCAACAGGAACTATTGATGTATCCGATTCCGAAAACGGAATAGGAATATATATAAATGAAGGAACAGTCATTGATTCCGGTTCTACAATTACTGTAGGAAAAAACGGCATAGGTCTTTATGCAAAAGACAGTGATATAGCATTTAACGGGGCAACAATAAATCTAAACGGCGATAATGCTATTGGTTTATATTTAGACGGTACTACATCTCTGAATACAACAGGAACTAATACTATAAATATTAACGGAAAAAATGTAGTCCTGTTTAATATGGCTTCGAGCGGTACTGTAAATAATAATTTTACTGTAGGAACAACAGCACCGGGTTCGTCTTATTCACTTGGAAATATAGTAAACGGAGCCTTTAATTACACAGGAACAAGTGAGCTTTCATCAAATGGAGTATTAGTATCGGGAGAAAGGTCATCAATATTTTTGAATGGTTCTGCAATAACAGTAAATCCGGGTTCTATGAATGTAGCAGCTATTGCACTTGATGGACAGGCCGGAAGTTTTGTTGCAGGAATGTCAGCTAACACAGATGGTGAAAATACCGGAACAATAACTTTGGAAAACTCTTCAATAGGATTATACGGTAAAAATAATGCAAGACTAAGAAATACAGGCGGAACAATAACAGCCGGAGATCAGTCAGCAGGGATAATGACATCAGGGACAGGAAGTACGGCAGTGAATACCGGAACAATAACTATAGGATCAGGATCACAAGGAATTACATTAAAAGACGGGACAGATATTTTGAATGGTACAGGAGCAGGTATATTCAGCTCCGGAATTAACTCTGTAGGAATATATGCGGATAATGTGACAGCTTCTGTAACAAATGATGGAACAATACAACTTCTGGGAGATAAATCAATTGGAATATATTCCAAAGGTACAAGTATTAAAACAATAAATAATACAGGTCTGATAGAAATAGGAACTTCAAACAGTATAAATGATCCAAGCATAGGAATTTTTACTGAAAATCCCGGAGATACAATAGTAAATACTAATACAATAAAATCAGGTGTAAATTCAATAGGAATCTACAGCGCGGGAGGAACAATAAATCAAAATGGAATATCTGATGTGGGAAACAGCGGAGTAGGAATTTATTCTACAAATGGTACGGTAAATATAGGCGGAACTTCGATATTTAATTTTGGAACAAACAATGCAGTAGGAGTTTACGCAATAAATTCAGCTGTTACAAGTAATGCAACAATGAATATAGGAGATAATAATTATGGTTTTATTCTTACGAATGGAACATTTACAGGAGGAACAAGTAATGTAACTATGGGAAGAGACTCGGTATATGTATATAGAGCCGGTCTGGGAACAATAACAAACAGTTCGACAATAACTATGAATGGTTCAAATAATATCGGATTCTATACAGTAGACAGCGGAGAAATCGTAAATAATGCCAATATAACAGGAACAGCAGGAAATAATAACGTCGGCATTTATAATACAGGAGGAAAAATTGATAATACCGGAACAATTGCAGTAGGAGCTTCAGACCTTATAATTCTTACCGATTCAGACGGAGTACAATCAGTAGATGTTCAGAACAGTAAGTATGCAGTAGGAATTTACGGTGAGAATTCGGTTATTAATAATCACCCGTCAGGAAATATATCAATCGGTTATGGTTCAATAGGAATAGTTGCCAAAAAAGGGAGTGCGGCAAATGACGGGGTAATTACAGGAACCGGAGACAGAGCGATGGGAATGTACTCTGAAGGGGCTGTTATAACTAATAATGGATCTATAACATTAACCGGAAATGATGTTATAGGGATGGCAGGTAATGGAAAAGGTTCTGTATTGATAAACAGTTTAACAGGAATTATAAATGTAAACGGTCAAAATGCAATAGGAATGTTTGGAAATCTTGGAGCCGAAATAATAAATGATGGTACGATAATAGCAGACGGACCGGGAGCGATGGGAATAGTTCTGTCACAGGGTTCTTCTTTAGAGAATTCAGTATCAGGAAAAATGATAATAAATTCCATTACATCAGGAAATTCCTATTCAACTATTGGAACTACATATCCGACACCTTCTATAATAAATTCGGGAGTAATAAAAGTATCGGAAAAATTTGAAACTGACGGGATAAATGTGATAATAAAAGTAGATCCAAGTACAGTAACTGTACCGACAGCTTCGGAAGTAACAACCGGAGGATACGACCCAATAGCAGGTGGAGCAGAATATTTGATATCCAATGCAGTAAGTATAGAGGCGCCATTATTTAATATAACAAATCCGTTACAGATAACAGGAAATTTTACAGAAGGAACAAATGTAGAGAAATATAAACTGGAAGATGTAATAATTCCTGGATCAGGAAGTGCAATAGATGCGGGAAAAGTTCCTGTAGTAAGTAAATTACTGACATGGAGAGTAACACCGGTAGTAAATAGTTCAGGAAATGTGGATTTCTGGATGGAAAAAATAGATTACGATGAATTTACAGATAATTTATGGTATGAAGATTTTGGAAGAGCATTAGATGTTAAATACTTTAATGCTCAAGGAGACGCTTTAAAGATATTTGATAAAATAGATGTAATAGAAACAGAATCGGAATTCAGACACGTAATGGGAAGTCTTGCAGGAAATGTATATGCTAATATAAACCAAAGAGAAGACGACATAGCCAAAACATTTGAAAATACATTACACTTATTACAGGATTCATCAAATAACACAAAAGA
>JAITVW010000035.1 GCA_031285605.1 Fusobacteriales bacterium
TTTATTTTCTTGATTTTATAATATTAATACCTTGAAGTCAAATATTAATTATAGATAGTAAAGATATATGCAACATATTATTAATGATTTGAAAAATATGAAACCGGAATGAATTAGTATAATCAAGCTTTATATAGTGATTATATGAAGCAGTTATTCCGGTAAATTTTTTATGTGAGTGTTTCAGAGATATAGTTGGAAAGATTTTGGGAAGAATCTTTGTCGGAGTGCAAAAATATTAATTTTTTTGTTGACAATGAAGTTAAGATAAGATAAAATTGACTAATAGGTCATGGAAAAATTTAGGAGGTTTGTCAGATAATGAAGGAAGACAAAAAAAAGAAAATCTTGGAAAAGGCAGTCGAGCTGTTTGGTGAAGCTGGATATTTGAAAACGACGGTAGAGGATATCACCAATTCCTTGAGTATATCTAAGGGGAGTTTTTATACATATTTTGACAGTAAAGAGTCTTTATTGCTGGGAATATTAAACTATTTGTTTGAACAGTACTGTGTAATGTTGGATAAAACAGCAGAAGAAACTAAGGATTTGGATGCTGAAAATACCCTGAAGCTCTATCTGAAAACCTCAATAGAGAAAACCATAGTTAATAAAAATATGACTGCTCTGATTCAGCAGGTTATATTTAATGACTTTTTCAAAGTAGACGAAATAAAAAGAAAGCTTCCGAGTTTCAAAGAAGTGGATGTAAAGTTTGTCAGAGAAAATATATTTGAAAAGCTGGGTAAGAATCGAAGGTATTTTAATAAAAATCTGGTAATAGAATATACGATCTCGTCTATACATACATTTATAATAATAAATCTGAAAGAGAAAGAAGCCGAATTTATAGAGCAAAACAAAGAAGGAATTATTGAAGATCTGACAACTTTGATATTACACGGAATACAGAAGGAGGAAATATGAAAAAGTTAGCAGTGTACCTTACCCTGTGCTTAAGTGTTCTGGCAGCAGAAAAAATCACTATTCAGGAAGCAGCTGAAATGGCTTTGAAAAATAACAGAGACATTAAAATAGAGATGAAACATCTTGAAAACAGCGATCTGGATGTTAGAAGGTCATGGAAAGATTCATTTTTTAAGGTGAATTTTATATCCAGTGAGGTGTTTTTTATTGCTGAAGGATCTAATGCCCAAGTCCCTGATGGTAAGCATGGTCAGGCATTCAGTCTGGAGCAGCCGATATTTCAGGGCGGTAAAATTGCAGCAGGAATAAAAACAGCTAAAACAGCTAAAAATTTATCCATGTATCAATTGGAGAAAAGTAAGAAGGACACAGTCCTGAATGTGATAGATATGTATATAGAAGTTCTGAATTACGAAAATAAGACAGAAGTTCTTCAAAGCTCAGAAAAATCGCTGAATGAAAATTTAAGAATAATAAAAGAGAAATATAATATGCGTCTGGCTACAAGACCTGATCTTCTTGAAGCGGAAAGATCGGTTTTGGAAGTAAAGGCACAGATTCTGGATAATCAGAATCAGGTAAACACAGCAAAGGATAATCTGGTAAAAGCGCTGGGAATGAGGCTGGGAAGCGATATTGAGGTAGTTCCTTTTACTGTAGCGGATAAGTTCAGCAGCAAGCTCAATTATACGGAAGATATCATAAGACTGGAAGATGAAAATACAGAATATAAAATTTCCGAATTACAGTCTGAAATATCAAAAATCAGTATTGACAGTGCAAAATCAATTTATTATCCGACAATAAACGCAAGTATGTCATATGGAACAGATTCACAGACGGAAATTTCAGACAGTTTTAAGGGTGAAAATTCTTTTATGACTTTTGGTGTCACATTTAAGTGGCAGTTATTCGACTGGGGAAGTGCCAGAGATGATGTAAAGAAAGCAAAAAATAATCTTGAAATAAGTAAGCTGAAGCAGATAAATGTGCTGGAAGACGTAAGAACTACATTAAAATCGACATATATGGATATTGTTCACAGCGAAAAGGTTCTGGAAACTAAACAAAAGGCAGTAGAAACAGCGGCAGAAGTATATAAACTGGAAACAGAGAGATATCAGTATAATCTGATAACACTAAGAGATCTCCTGAATGCTGAGGTAAAGCTGAGAGAAAGTAAAATCGACTATATATCAACACGTCTAAACTACTATTATTTGATATCTAAATATGAATCTATGTTTAACTAAATTAGGAGGGAAAATGAAAAAGATTTGTTATTTACTGATAGTACTTGTTTTTATATTTTCATGTGAAAAGAAAGAAGAAGCAGTAGAATTAGCCCTGCCTGTAAAGGTAGCAGATTTAAAAAATGAAACACTGGAATTAATTTATTCGGGAAATGCTGAAATAAAGCCGGCAGATGAAGTACCTTACACAGCTTCATCAAGCGGAACGTTAAGAATTATAAATTTCAAAAACGGAGACTATGTACAGAAAGGACAACTGATACTGGCAATAGATGATCAGCAGACAAGATCAAGCCAGATGTCGGCTTCGTCTGAATACAGCATAGCCAAAGTAGAGTATGATAAAATGAGAATGCTTTATGAAAAAAGACTGATAACAGAAACAGATTACTTTGCAGCAAAGAGCAGATTTGATTCGGCAGCAGCTAATCTGGCAGCTGCAAATGACAGCGTAAACAGAACGATTGTCAGAGCAGATGTAAGCGGTGTTATTTCCGGGCTGAATTTGAAGCAGTATCAGGAAATCAGAGTCGGGGATACATTATTTACTCTTGTGAGTGAAGATACTATGGAACTGGAAATTGGTGTTCCTGCAAATACAATAAATATGATACATATAGGAAGTGCAGTTAAAGTAAAAGTAAGTGAAATAAATAAAGAAGCGGA
>JAITVW010000048.1 GCA_031285605.1 Fusobacteriales bacterium
AGTATAGGAGAAAGACCTGCCCTGACAGCGGGATTTGTCGGCGGAGCATTAGCTGTTTCAGGTGGTTCGGGCTTTCTTGGTGCCATGCTTGCCGGATTTCTTGCCGGATATATTACGAAGCTGGTCATTGCATCATTAAAAGGACTGCCTAAGAGTCTGAACGGAATAAAAGCCATTCTGCTTTATCCGTTATTAACAGTATTGCTTACAGGTGTGCTGATGATAATTATACTGAATCCGCCTGTAAGATTTATAAATGAAAGTCTTGTACACTGGCTTCAGACAATGGGCGGAACGAGCAGAATACTGCTTGGAATTATACTGGGCGGAATGATGGCTGTGGATATGGGAGGTCCTGTAAATAAAGCAGCTTATGTATTTGCTACAGGGACACTGGCTACAGCTGCGGCAGGAGAATACGGAACACCGATAATGGCAGCAGTAATGGCCGGAGGAATGGTGCCGCCTTTAGGAATAGCTCTTGCTACCACTATATTTAAAAATAGATTCAATACAGAAGAACGGGAAGCAGGAAAAACAAATTATGTAATGGGATTATCATTTATTACAGAAGGAGCAATACCATTCGCAGCAGGAGATCCCTTGAGAGTGCTTCCGGCATCAATAATAGGGTCTGCAATGGCAGGTGCAATATCAATGTTCTTTAATATTTCTATACCTGCACCGCATGGAGGACTGGTAGTAGCATTTTTATCAAATAATGCGTGGGTATATCTTCTTGCTATATTAATAGGTGCTGTAATTACTGCAGTTATTCTGGGGCTTCTTAAAAAGAAAGTAAATTAAGAAATAAATACGGTTTTGAAGGTTACAGAATCAGAGCTTTTAAATATATTGACAAAACATTATATAATATTATTTATTAAACTGTATCGGCATAGTTTCGATACAGTTTTTTGTGGAAAAAAGAAAAAAACTTATATTCCGGGATTCAAAGTGTCAAAGACCGAGAAAAAAATAAGGTGTTTTCTGAATATGAAGAGTTTTTCTATATGTTGTAGGAAATTTACAGAAATTCACCAGAAAAATTTCAGTATGATTTATAAAAAAAATGACCAAAATCGTAAATTTTGTGATATCATAGAGGTAAATATATTTACAGGGTTTTATATTGGAAATTTTGTAAAAACATAAGGACAGGAGGTTTGTATGGACGTAAAAGAAGAAGGAACGAGAAAAAAATATGTTGTAGTTAATGTGGAAAATATAAAAGACTCTCAGGAACTGCATAAGCTTTTGAAGTCCGAGCTGGAGTTTCCCCATTTTTACGGAATGAGCTGGGATGCTTTTTGGGATGCTGTTACAGGACTTGTACAGCTGCCGGAAGTTACAATAATTAAAGGTTATAAGATTCTAAAGCAGAATCTTCCGCAGGATGCCGAGATTCTGGTAAATACTCTGGAAAGATACAATAATCTTTTTTCGCTGTTCAGAACAAAGCTTATTTTAGATTAGGTAAAAATTTAGAATATTAGTATAAAAAATTATATAATTAATTTTTATAAAATAAAACTGATTTGTACTTTTTTGTTTTGAAAGTATACAAATCAGTTTTTATATTTATAAATTAGACAGATGAAATAATAAATTAATTAGGGAAAGTCAAGCAGAAAGTCCGGTTATTTTTTTAATCAGTATAAAAAAGAAAAGAAATTTTATATATTTAATATTATTTAATTTTTTTTATATATTATGATATATTAAAATAATAGAAAAATATTCAAATGGAGAAAGTGGAATGAAATGGATATGATAGTACAAATGGCAGTAAGCGTGTCAAAGCAGCATAATGACCAGATTACATTAAATATTTTAAATTATTATTTTTTTATAGTATAATTTATGGTATGATAAATAAAAAATAAATTTAAGAGGTTGATAATATATGTTTATGAGAGAAGATAACCATCTTGCATTCGTGGATTTTAACAATAAGTCGCATACATATGCGGAATTGATGCTGAATATAAAAAAATTTTCAAGTATATATGATGAACTTGGCGGAGAAAATGTACTGATATTAATGGAAAACAGACCGGAATGGCTGTATGCCTTTTTTTCAATATGGAATAACAAAGGTGTGGGAGTGGCAATTGATGCCAACAGCAATCCTGATGAAATGGCTTATGTGATAAGTGATGCTGTACCGAAGATTATATTTTGTTCGGACGAAACTAAGGGTAATGTGGAAAAAGCCCTTGAAAAAATAGATTTTCTGCCGGATAATGTAAAAATAATAAATGTGGATAATATAAACGCAGAAAAATTGCAGGAAAAACCGGGAGATTTCCGGGTTCCGGGTCAGGATGACACGGCAGCCATGCTTTACACTTCAGGAACTACAGGAAATCCAAAGGGTGTAATGCTTTCATTTGAAAATCTGCTTTCAAATATGGAAGGAATAATAGCAAGAGAAATTATAACAGATGTAGACCAGACATTGGCTCTGCTTCCGTTTCACCATGTGCTTCCTTTGATGGTTACTTTAG
>JAITVW010000064.1 GCA_031285605.1 Fusobacteriales bacterium
ATAAAGAATTTGAAGAAAGAACAAAAGACGGGGAGTTGCTTCTTGAACGTGAACTGGAAAAAATAAATCTGAAATTTAAGGATATAGAAGAAGATGAAAAACTTTTTCTATATATGAAAAAATATAATATAAATGATACAAAATCTTTATTTTATAAATTTGCTGCAGGTGAATTATCGCTGGAAGGTTTTACGAACAGATTTGAGGTAAAGAAAGAGCCGGATGAGAAACAGGTTCTGGAAGAAGAAACTCTGAAAGGAAATAAAAGGAAGGAAAAAAGCACGGGCGGTATCAGAATAAGCGGAACTGACAATACTATGTATAAATTTGCCAAATGCTGTACTCCACTTCCGGGAGATGATATACAGGGCTTTGTAACAAAGGTGAGAGGAATAGTAATTCACAGAAAAGACTGTAAGAATCTTCATAATCTCTTGAAAAACGATCCTGACAGAGCTGTTGATGTGGAATGGGATGTAGAGGAAATAGGAAAGTCTACTTCAAAATATGAATTTGTATTTACTGCAAAAGCATTAAACAGACCAAATATTCTTATGGATATAATAAAGGTACTTAATGACTTTAAGATGGATCTGATAAATGTAAATACCACTGTAACAAAGGAAAACGGAATAGAATATTCACTTATGAAATTTGATATTATGATAAAAAAACGTGACGACTTCGACAGACTGGCAAATAACCTGAAGTCAATGAAAGACATCGTTGATATAATAAGATAAAAGGAGAAACAAATGGAATTACCTGTAAAGTATACTTTGGAAAAAAAAGACGGAAATGCAAGGGCAGGAGTGATAGAAACACCTCACGGCAAGATAGAAACACCTGTTTTTATGCCGGTGGGTACTCAGGCCACAGTAAAAACAATGACAAGAGAAGAACTGGAAATTATAGGGACGGAAATGATTCTCGGGAATACATATCATTTATATTTAAGACCGGGAGATAAACTGATAGATGACTTCGGCGGACTGCATAAATTCATGAACTGGGATAAACCGATTCTTACAGACAGCGGAGGATTTCAGGTTTTTAGTCTCGGGGATCTGAGAAAAATAACGGAAGATGGTGTTCATTTCAGGTCACATATAGACGGATCAAAGCATTTTCTTTCACCGGAAAAGTCGATAGATATACAGAATAACCTCGGAAGTGATATAATGATGGCTCTTGATGAATGTCCTCCCGGACTTTCTACAAGGGAATATCTGATTCCTTCTATAGAGAGAACTACAAGATGGGCTCAAAGATGTATAGAGGCTAACAGAAATAAAGACAGACAAGGACTTTTCGGGATTTTTCAGGGAGGAATATATGAGGATCTTCGTGAGAAGAGTTTTGAGGAGCTTTATGAAATGGATGAATATTTTTCGGGATATGCAATAGGAGGACTGGCTGTCGGCGAGCCAAGAGAAGATATGTACAGAATACTTGAATATATGACACCGAAACTCCCTGAAAATAAGCCGAGATATCTGATGGGCGTAGGGGAGCCTGTGGATATGCTCGAAGCAGTGGAAGATGGTGTGGATATGATGGATTGTGTACAGCCTACAAGGATAGGGAGACACGGCACGGTTTTTACAAAGTATGGAAGACTTGTAATAAAAAATGCCAAGTATTTCAGGGATTCAAGACCTCTTGATGACGGCTGCGACTGTTATGTATGCAGAAATTATACAAGAGCCTATATCAGACATCTGTTTAAGGCGGAGGAAATGCTGGGACAGAGACTTGCTACATACCATAACCTTTATTTCCTTATAAAGCTTATGAAAGGGGCAAGAACTGCAATTATTGAAAATCGTTTTCAGGAGTATAAAAATAATTTTATTTCCGATTATTCGGCAGGCAGTATGCATGAATGGATAATGGCAAGGGAGTTCTAATATAAGATATTATAAAATAAAATACAGACTACTGTTTGTAATAACTGCATTATACTTCTGATATGGGCTGAATTTTTACATAGCGGCAATTTTTATAAAGTATTATGTACAGTAATAACTTTAGGAATTTCTATTCAATATTTATATTCTTATTTTATAGTCCCGAAAAAAACTTTAAAATCAATAAAGAATGGGTTTTTACAGGGAAGAGAGCTTTTTTATCAGGACAGGCTTGAATTAATCAATAAAACAAAAGCAGAAATTTCTGTAATAAAATATGAAGAATTTTTTAAATAATGGAAAATTTAAAGAATTTTTTATTTAATAATAAGGGCAGTAAAAAATAAAATAGTAGGAAAATTAGAAAAAAAATATTATAATACAGGGAGGCGGGCATGATAGTCGATTTTGACAAGGCTGCTGAATATACCAGAAAACTGCTGAAAATAAATAATGAAAAAATACTTGAAATAAAGAAATATGGGGAAGAAAATAAAATTCCCATAATAACCGAGGAAGTTTTAAATTTTATGATTTTTTCAGCTAAGACAGGTAAAGCTGCAAATATTCTGGAAATAGGAACTGCAATTGGTTATTCGGGAATATTCTTAGCAGAAATATCTGAGAAAAACGGGGGGAAGTTTTACACTATAGAAATAGATGAGGAAAGATACAACAGGGCAAAGGAGAATTTTGAAAGATTTAGTTTTGAAAATGTGACTTTGATTTTAGATGATGCACTGGAAAAAATAAGTGAAATAGATGAAAAATTTGATTTTATTTTTATAGATGCGGCAAAGGGACAGTACAAAAAGTTTTTTGCTCTCGCATATCCTAAACTATCGGATAACGGTATAATATTTATCGATAATATAATGTTCAAAGGACTGGTAGCTGAAGCGGAAATACCGAAAAGATATAAGACGATAGTAAGAAAATTAAATGAATTCATCAGTTATCTGAATGATAATCATAATTTTGTACTGCTTCCGTTTGGTGACGGGGTAGGACTGGTGACAAAGTAAAAGCTTTTTAAGATGAAGGGAGAAAAATATGCTGGATGGAAATGAAGGGGCGATAAGTCTGCAGACTCTGATGATGTTATTAGGAGGATTGGGTATTTTTTTATTTGGTATTAAGTTTATGGGGGAAGCATTAAAGAACTATGCCGGGGATAAAATGAGAGATCTTATAAATAAGTATACTGATACACCTGTAAAAGGAGTTTTGGTAGGAACATTTTCAACAATGCTGATACAAAGCAGTTCAGGAACTACTGCACTTACGATATCGCTGGTAAGAGCAGGTCTGATGGATCTGCGGCAGGCAATCGGAGTAATAATGGGAGCTAATATAGGAACAACAATAACAGCATTTTTAATAGGACTGAAAATTAAGGATTATGCACTGCCCATAATGTTTGTTGGTGCGATAATATATATGTTTGCACAGGGGAACAAAATAAATTCTCTGGGACAGATTTTTTTCGGATTTGGTGCTTTGTTTTTTGGACTTGATATAATGAGTAAAGCTCTGGAGCCTCTGGCACACTTACCGGTATTCGCAGAATACATGGTAAAATTATCACACAATCCAATATTAGGGATATTAACAGGAACGGCAATAACAATGGTAGTACAATCTTCATCCGCAACAATAGGAATACTTCAAACTCTTTATGCACAGCATACGATTTCATTTGTCGGTGCCATACCGGTACTTCTCGGAGATAATATAGGAACAACAATAACAGCGGTTTTATCTGCACTGGGCGGAGCCACAGCAGCAAAAAGAGCAGCAACTGCACACGTAATATTTAATATTTTCGGTGCTATAGTATTCGGTATTGTATTATTTCTTTTTCAGGCTGTCGTACCATATGAATATCTGGTAACAACTGTACTACACCTGAATCCTGAGATGCAGCTGGCATTTACACACGGATTGTTTAACTTCTCTGTGACATTAATGTTGCTGCCGTTTGTGTCTTTACTGGAGAAAACGGTTAAGAAGATAATACCGTCTAAAAAAGGCGACAGAGAAAATAAATTTAACGAAAAACTGCTGAATGAGGAATTAATAATTCAGTCACCTGTACTGGCAGCAGAACAGGCTTCTAAAACGCTGCTTGCCCTTGCAAATCTTGTGGTAGAAATGCTGGAAGAAACAAATACTTATATAAAAACTAAAAATCAGGAAAGTGCCAAAGCAGTATTTAGTTTGGAGACAGCAGTAAATTCAATAGATAAAAAGCTT
>JAITVW010000068.1 GCA_031285605.1 Fusobacteriales bacterium
TTTTCCCCTGCGAATTTACGACCCTGTGCCATGGCAGTCCGTATTTTTCACTGCAGCTGTGCAGAATTCGTGATACTTCTCTGGCTCCTCTGTTTTTCCCTGCTGTTTTGGCAATATCACCATATGACATTGTTTTACCATTAGGAATAGATTTTATTATCTTTATGACTTTTTTTGTATAATCATTCATATTTTCCCTCGGAAATGATATTTTTTATATAAAAACAGCAGATAACAAAATACCTGCTGCTATTTTTTATTACTTTATTAAGTTGAATGATAACGGAAATTTATAATGTTCTCCGTCTTTAGCTTTTAATAATGCCAGTATTTCAAATATTAAACAGCAAATTCCTAAAGCCATCATCAAAAAGAGACCTATTATAAGGAGAACCAATATAGATGAAACTGCATAACATATAATAAGAGTTATTTGAAAATTCAAGTCATTTTTAGCTTCTTCTTTTAAAAATTCCGAACTGTCTCCTAATGCGAAATAAAAAATTAATGATGGCAGAAGACCAAAAAATATAGATAATACATGCATAAGAACTGCTTTATTTCTATCATCTGCTGTTACTTTCATTACATCAGCCATTGTCTGGTCAAATCCTGACTTTACCTGATCCTTTACTTCAGAAAATTTCTCTTTGGCAGCTTCACCTGTCTGTTTCATATCTTCACCTGCTTTATGTGCATACTCTTTTACATTATCTTTAATATCTTCAAACTTATCTTTCATATCACTCATTGTTATCCCTCCAGTCTGTTATATTATTCTATGATTATTATATCATAAAGTAGTTATGAAACTCAAATAAGAAAAGTAATTTATCTTGTAATAAAGTATTTATATACTCCGGTATCCTTTGTCAATTCAGGATGAAACGCAGTAACAAGGATATTTTTTTCTTCAGCAGTATATTATTTTACATCAATATCCTGAAATTCTGATTTTTTTAAAATTTTCATTTTCTTAAATCCTGTTTCTTTTATTACTTCCATTGATTCATCAAAATAATAATCCAGATTTTCTACTGAATGAACATCAGAGTTCATTGTAATGGGAATATTTTTTTCCAGAATAAGCTTTAGAATAAATCTCGACGGATAAGGAAAATCTGTCCATCCTCTTGACATTGCTCCGGTATTTACTTCTATTATAGAATTACTGTTTTTTATTTTATCCAGTGTTTCATCAACCAAGCTCACGTACCATTCCTCGGTTTCATCAAAATATCTGTTGTCAGAATTGAATTTTTTTACCAGATCAATATGGCCTATAATGTCCGGTTCCTGCTCTTCAATCATTTTCAGCAAGGTTTCATAGTATTTTTTTATATAATTCCTTACACCTCCAAAAGCTTTTATACCTTCTTCGGTTATTTCCGGAGAACTGTCAATGCTGTAATATTCCCCGGCAGTATCTGTTTTTATCAAATGGACAGATCCCAAAGTATAATCCAAAGATAATTTATCCTTTATATCTTTTTTATAACCGGAATAATAATCTGTTTCCAGACCAATATAAACTTCAATATCATCTTTATATTTTTCTCTTAAGTCTTTTAAATCTTTTATATATTCCAGAGTTCCTTCCTCACTCATTCCCCAATCTTCGCCAAGAACTCCCGGAATATGAGAATGTCCTGAAAATCCTATACTTATAAATCCAAGTTCTATTGCCCTTTTTATATACTCTTCGGCACTGTTATTACCGTCACAGTAAAGTGTATGAGTGTGTAAATTTGATAAAAATTTCATACTGCCTCCTCTATTTCATTTTTTCCTGCTTTACTTTCTTATCTACAACCTGTCTTTTCTTTAATTCTTCCTTTATATCAGTAAGAGTAATATCTTTTTCTATCATAAGCACCATTGAATGATATACAAGATCTGCAAGTTCATAAACCAATTCTTCGTTTCCCGGATTTTTAGCACCTATTATTACTTCTGTACACTCTTCTCCTATTTTTTTCAATATTTTATCCAGACCTTTTTCAAATAAGTAAGATGTGTAAGAATTCTCGGTATTGCTTATTTTTCTTTCTTTTATTAAATCATATAACTTCTGAACAGAAAAATTTTCTTCACGGGTTTTGAAAATCAGATTATTGAAACATGACTCGGCTCCTGTGTGGCATGCTGAACCGTCCTTTATTACTTCCACTACAAGCGAGTCATTATCACAGTCAGACTTTATACTTACCACATGCTGATAATTGCCGGAAGTCTCGCCTTTTCTCCAGAGTTCATTTCTGCTTCTGCTGTAAAAACATGTCTTTCCTTCATTTATCGTAATTTTCAGACTTTCAGAATTCATATATGCCACAGTCAGTACTTCTTTGGTATAATAATCCTGAATCACTGCCGGTATAAGACCATTGCTGTCAAATTTTAGTTCTTTTAGTCCCATCTTTCCTCCTCCTATATTCTTACTCTTATATTCTTATTTTTCAAATACCTTTTCAAGTCCATTATATCTATTTCTTTAAAGTGAAATATAGAAGCAGCAAGTCCCGCATCCACTCCCTCGAGCATAAAAACGTCTTTGAAATGTTCCATATTTCCTGCACCGCCTGAAGCTATTACAGGTATACTCAGATTTTTGCTTATATCTCTTAATAATTCCAAATCAAACCCATTTCTTACGCCGTCTGTGTCAATACTATTTACTACCAGTTCTCCTGCACCGTTTTTTTCTCCAAGTTCTGCCCATTCTATCGCATCTATTCCGGTATTTATTCTGCCGCCGTTGGAAAAAACACAGTATTTTCCATCTGTTCTTTTTATATCTATTGATAAGACCACACACTGATTACCATATTTTTCAGCAGCTTCTTTTATCAGTCCGGGGTTTTTTATTGCTCCGGAATTTACACTTACTTTATCGGCACCGGCTTTTAATACTGCATCAAAATCATCCACAGTATTTATGCCCCCTCCGACTGTAAGCGGAATAAATACTTCTCTTGCAGCATTTTTTAATACATCTATAAAGATTCCCCTCTTTTCATAAGAAGCGGTTATATCATAAAATACCAGTTCATCAGCACCTGATTCATTATAAAATTTTGCAAGCTCCACAGGATTATCTACATCCTGAATACCTTTAAAATTTTTTCCTTTTACTACTCTTCCATCCCTTACGTCAAGACAGGGAACTATTCTTTTTGTTATCATTAAATTTTCCTCCTGAATGATTTTATTCGGCTGTTTTTATAATCTCCTTCAGATTCAGAGTATTCTCATATATAGCCTTACCTATTATTGCTCCATATATATTTAATGATTTAAGTTCAATTATCTCATCTTTATATGTAATTCCACCTGATGCAGTTATCTTTGACTTAATTGCTTTACTTAATCTTCTGTATATTTCTATATTAGTTCCGCTCATTTTTCCGTCTTTTGAAATATCAGTATAAATAATATTATCTACCCCAATGTCCGATAATGTTTTGCAAAATTCAAAAGAATCTATGGATTTTACTTCTTTCCAACCGTTTACTGCTACTTTTTGATCATGAGCATCTACAGAAACTGCCATCTTATCCTTATATTTATGTACCATTTCTACAAGAAATTCCGGATTTTCTATTGCGGCCGTCCCCAATATAACTCTGCTTACTCCAAGCTCCAAATATTTTTTTATTCTTTCTTCATTTCTTATGCCGCCGCCTACCTGAATAAATAACTCACTATCTTCCACAAGCTTTTTTATAGTTTCAAAATTTTCTGTTTTTCCGCTGCTTGCTCCGTCAAGATCCACTATATGCAGATATTCACTATTATTTTTTTTGAAAAATTCCAGAACCTCTGCCGGATTTTTAAAATATACCTTTACCTTATTATAGTCTCCCTGTGTCAATCTTACTGCTTCACCGTTTTTCAAATCTATTGCCGGAAATATTATCATTTTATCATCTCCCCAAAAGCTTTTAATATATTTAATCCTGTTTTCCCGCTCTTTTCAGGATGAAACTGTATTCCGTAAATATTATTATTTTTTACTATTCCCGGAATTTTTATATCATAATCTGAACAGGCTGTTACAGAACCATTGCAGTTTTCTGCATAATATGAATGTACATAATACACATATTCACCTTCATTTATATATTTCAGAATTTTATCATCTTTTAGAAATTCAAGACTGTTCCATCCCATATGAGGGACTTTTAATTTTTTATTTTTCAAATTATCTTTTATAGAAACTATATTCCCGTTTATAAGTCCAAGTCCTTTATATTCTCCGTATTCATAGCTTTTATCAAATAAAAGCTGCATTCCCAGACATATTCCCAGTATCTTTTTTCCATTTTCAGCTTCTTCCTTTACAATAGTACCCAAACCTGTCTTATTAAGAATATCTATTGCATCCCTGAATGCTCCGACACCCGGAAGTATCAAAGCGTCTGCCTTTCTTATTTCGCTTTCACTGTTTGTGAATATATTTTCCAGTCCTGTGTAATCAAGTGATGATTTCAGTGAAAATAAATTGCCTACACCATAATCTATCACTGCTATCATGCCAGCACCCCTTTGGTAGACAGTATTTCATCCTTAAACTTTTCATCTATTTCCACTGCCTGTGCAATAGCTCTGGCAAATCCTTTAAAAACAGACTCTATTATATGGTGGGAATTTTCTCCGTAAAAAGTTTTTATATGTATTGTGGCTTCTATTCCTCTTGTAAATCCAAGAAAAAATTCTTTTACCAGCTCTGTATCAAAGCTTCCTACTTTTTGTGCAGGAATGTCAACATCAAATTTTAGATATGCCCGTCCGCATATATCTATGGCAACAAGTGTTAATGCTTCATCCATAGGCATGTAAAAGTTGCCGTATCTGTTTATTCCTCTCACATCTCCCAGTATATCCGCAAAGCATTTCCCGATTACTATTCCTATGTCCTCTACTGAGTGGTGGTAATCTACATCAATATCTCCGTTACAGATTACTTCCATATCAAATCTCCCGTGTCTGGTAAACAAATCCAGCATATGATTGAGAAATCCTATTTTTGTATCATTTTTATATTTTCCGGTTCCGTCCAGATTAAGTTTTACACTTATATCTGTTTCATTGGTTTTTCTTTCTGTTATTATTTCTCTCAAAATTATTCCTCCTAATGATTTATCTGATTTATATTCAAAATAATTAATATGATAATGCCAAAGCTTATTTACTCTGTTTTAAAATTTCTTTTATTTTTTCCTCAAATATTTCCATTTCTTTTTCAGTACCTATTGTTATTCTTATAAAATTATCTATTCCGGGTTTTTTAAAATATCTTACAAGAATTCCGCTGTCTTTCAGTTTCAGATATAATTCCTCACCAGAGATTCTGCTATGGCTTACAAATAAAAAGTTTGCTTTGGAATTCGGGACAAAAAAGCCGTATTCTTTTAAGATTTTTTTTGTTTTTTCTCTTGTTTTTACAAGTAATTCTACTGTTTTTAGAAAATATTCCGAATCCTTTACTGCGGCAGTTCCTGCTTTTATGGATAATCTGTTAATTGTATAAGAATTAAAAGAAAATTTTACTTTATCCAAACCGTCTATAAGCTCTTTATTTCCTGCCGCAAAACCTAAACGCATTCCTGCAAGAGCCCTTGATTTTGAGAATGTCTGAATTACCAGAAGATTATCATATTTTTTTGTTAATTCCAGTACGGATTCACCGCCGAAATCTATATATGCTTCATCTATTATTACTATATTTTCTTTATTGGCAGCTATTATTTCTTCAATTTGCTCTCTTCCCAGCGCAATACTTGTGGGTGCATTAGGATTCGCCAGAATTATTCCGCCATCCAGATTTTTATAATCTCCGGTTTCTATTTCAAAATTTTTATTCAGGGGAATTGTTTCAGGTTTCAGATTAAATAAATCTGAATACACAGGATAAAAGCTGTATGTTATATTTGGATAATATATTTTATCCCCGCTGTCAAAATATGTCATAAAAGCAAAAGCCAAAATCTCGTCAGAACCGTTTCCTATAAATATGTTCTCAGTGTTAAGACCGTAAAAGGAAGCAATTTCATTTTTCAGCTCAGACACATCAGGATCAGGATAAAGCCGTAAATCTTCAAAATTATAATTTTTTATTATATCCTCTACCATGGGTGACGGTGAATAAGGAAACTCATTTGTATTTAGTTTTATATATTTTTTGTCCTTTGGCTGCTCTCCCGGAGTATACGGAACCAGCTCTTTTACTTTATTATTCCAGAATCTGCTCATTTTTTACCACCTTCAAATCTTATTCTCACTGACTCTGCATGTGCATTAAGCCCTTCCTTTTCTGCAAAGCATATTACTTTGTCTTTTGCTTTTTCCAGTGCTTCTTTGGTATAATAAATTACAGAAGACTTTTTTATGAAATCATCCACTGAAAGCGGTGAAGAGAATTTTGCAGTTCCGCTTGTCGGCAGTGTGTGATTCGGACCGGCAAAATAATCCCCCAATGCTTCCGGAGTATTATTCCCCAAAAATATTGAGCCTGCATTTTTTATTTTTCCAAGAATGGAAAACGGGTCATTTACACATAATTCCAAATGTTCCGGTGCTATTTCATTACTGATTTTCACTGCTTCATCTATTGTTTTTGTTATTATTATTCTTCCGTTATTTTTTAGGGATTCCTTTGCTGTTTCTTTTCTCGGAAGCCTTTCAAGCTGTTTTGCCAGTTCATTTTTCACTTTTTCGGCAATTTCCTCACTTGATGTAACCAACACACTTGCCGCAAGTTTATCATGCTCTGCCTGCGATAAAAGATCAGCTGCTATATTTTCCGGAACGGCATTTTCATCTGCTATTACAAGAATCTCGCTTGGTCCGGCTACCATATCTATATCTACCTCGCCATAAACCATTTTCTTTGCCATAGCCACATATATATTCCCGGGACCGGTTATTTTATATACTTTGGGAATAGTCTCCGTTCCATAGCTCAAAGCCGCTATTGACTGTGCTCCCCCGATTTTGAAAATTCTGTCTGCCCCGGCTATTTTAGCAGCAGCAAGAATAGAATCTTCTATATTTCCCTCTTTGTTAGGCGGACTTACAAGTATGATTTCTTCTACTCCGGCAATTTTAGCAGGAATTACATTCATTAATACCGTGGAAGGATAAGAAGCCGTTCCACCCGGAATATAAATTCCGGCTTTCTCTATAGGATTTATTATTTGTCCCAGTAAAACACCATCTTTACCATTTGTAAAAAAGTTATTTCTTACCTGTTTCTCATGAAATTTTCTTATATTCCCGGCAGCAGAAAGCAGTACTTCTTTGAACTCTTCATCAATTCTGTCATATGCTTCTTCTATCTCTTCACTGCTTACGATTAAACTTTCCAGTTTTACATCAAACATCTCGCTGTATTTGTAAAGTGCTTTATCACCGTCAGCCTTTACATCTTCTATTATCTCTCTTACCTTTTTATTAATATCCTCATATTCAAACTGGCTTCTGGGAAATATCTCTTCCAGTGCTGTATCTTTATTATATCTTATTGTCTTTATCATATTACCTCCCTAAGTTTTTTTTCTATGTTTTTTATCTCTTCATTTTTAAATTTGTAACTCGTTTTATTGACAATAAATCTTGCACTTATCTCTTCTATATCATTTATTACCTTTAGATTATTCTCTTTCAGTGTATTACCGGTTTCCACTATATCTACTATTACATCGGAAAGTCCCAGAATAGGAGCCAGCTCTATAGAACCGTTTAATTTTATTATATCTGTCTCCCTGTTCAAAGATGAATAATACTTTTTTGCTGTATTTACATACTTAGTAGCCACTCTCAGCTTTCTTTCAGTGTCTTCTTTATATCCTGAAAGAGCTGCAACTGATATTTTACATATTCCCAGACTTAAATCCAAAAGCTCATAAATATCATAATCATTCTCCAGTAATATATCCTTTCCCGCCACGCCCACATCTGCAGCACCTTTTTCTACGTATATTCCTACATCCGACGGTTTTACAAGCAGATATCTGATATTTTTTTCTTTATTTTCAAAAATCAGTTTCCTGCTGTCTTCAGTCAGTTCATTACATTTATAACCTATTTTTTCAAATAAGCCGTATGTCTTATCTCCGAGCCTTCCCTTAGGCAATGCTATATTTAACACTTTTACTCCTTTCCAACAAGTCTGTCATCTTCAAAAACATATTTTTCTTTATATTTAAAATTTGTATTAAAATCTTCCCGGTATTTTTCTGTTCTTATTGTAAATCCCTGCTCTATATATTTTTTTGCGATATTCAGAAGCTTTGCATTATCTCCGTTTTTATATAATATCAAAATATCAAAATCATATTCTTTTTCTATTTTATATTTCCCGGAAAGCTCATCAAGATAAATTGCAAAACCTGTTGCACCTTTATTTTTACCATATTTTTCAATCAGCTTATCATAATTCCCGCCGGATAATATAATTTTAGGATTATTTTCTATGTATCCGTGAAATATAAGTCCGTTATAATAATCAAGACTATTTACTATAGAAAAATCCAGTAATATTTTTCCGTTTTTTATCATTTTCGGGAAGGCCTGTCCCAGTATTTTCAATTCATCAAGTGCTTTCTGCATCTTTTTATTCAAAACCAGCTTTTCTGCTTCTGTTATTACACTGTCGAATTTACCTGATAAATCCGGAATTTTTATTAGAATTTCTTTATATTTGGATTCTACATTTTCTCTTGTAAGAATTTTTTCCAGATCATGAACATTTTTATGCTGTATATTCATCAACACTTCTTTTTCTAAAGTATATCCCAAATTCATTTCTTCAAATAATCCGGATAAGTAATTAATATTTGAAATATCCAGAATAAAATTTTTATTTATAAGTTCCAGACTTTCTGCTGCAAGATTTATAATTTCAAAATCCGAATATCCGTCAGATTCTCCGAGTATCTCCACGCCGATCTGGTTTAATTCCTTATACTCCATATCCTCCTTGGAAAGTCTGTAAATATTTTCTATATAGTACAGCTTTTCCATCTCTTTCTTTTTATCTCCGGCATACTTTTTTACTATGGATAAAGTTACGTCTGGTCTTAGTGTCTGCAGCTTTCCTGTCGGTGCCATAAATGTAATAATATTTTCGATTTTTATAAAGTCGGCATTTTCATTATATAAACCGTAACTTTCAAATTTACTGAGCTTTATCTTCTTATATCCGTACTGCTCATAATGTTTTCTAAGCTTCAGTATTATTTTTTCTTCTTCTTTCAGACTGCTTATAAATTTTTTCATTTTCTTTCTCCTTCCGATTTTCTGCCTTTTAAAAAAAAAACCGGACATTTCTGCCCAGATTTCCTATATATTCATAAACCGGCACAGACTATTTTGAATTGTAAGTTCAAAAAGAGTCTGCTACCAATAATACTTCAGGTTCAAACTCTGCCAATGTGATGATGTTTTCTTATTTTATTTATAGATTTGTTATTTATAGTTATTAAAGTCATTATTTTCACTCCCGTTATTTTATAATTTATTATAGTATATTAATATCCATAAGTAAAATAGAAATAAAATATGGTTTTAATATATATGGTATATGTAATAAAAAAAGACACTGTATGAATTCATTATATCACAGCTAAAAATTTTGTAAAATAATCAAAAGCTTTCAAGCCAGTTGGAATAAAATATCCTTGAAAATTTTTCCCATGAAAAAGCCGGTGAATTTTCCGGTTTATTATCCAAAAAATAATTATCAGGTATATTTATTTCG
>JAITVW010000155.1 GCA_031285605.1 Fusobacteriales bacterium
AAACACCTTATTATCAAATTTTAAATAATATGCCAGAAGCATTAATTCTCCTTTTGCATTTCGACCTCCGTACTTTTTGTCGCCTGCTATTGGAAATCCCATATCTGCCAACTGTACACGGATCTGATGCTTTCTTCCGGTTATTAGTTCTGCTTCCAGTACTGTATACTTATTTTTTATGGTTTTTATCTTTTTAAAAACTGCTTTTGCAGCTTTTCCATTCTCTTTATCAGAAACTACTACTTTATCTTCTTTTGTTTCCAGAAAATTATCAATAGTAAACTCATCTTCTGTAATAATTCCGGTAACCACAGCTATATATCTTTTTTCCAGTTCATTATTCCTTATTTTTTCTGTAAGATATCTCAAAAATTTTAAATTTTTTGCTCCCAGCAGAAGTCCTTTTGTTTCTTTGTCTATTCTGTTAGCAAAATTAATATTTTCGTTTTTATAAATTGATTTATAAACTTCAGCAAGTCCGTAATCATTTCCTGTACCTTTATGAACAGCCACACCTCCGGGCTTATTTATGATAAGACAATCATCATCTTCAAAAAAAACCATTTTCATATATCTGCCTTTATCAATTCTGATGCTGCTATACTGTTTTTTTTCTGCATTTTTAGATTCTTCCGGAGATTTTATTTCTATAATATCTCCAAGAACAAGTCTGTAATTTTCTTTTTTCTTTTTTCCGTTTATTTTTACTTTACCTTTTCTTATATATTCAAATATTGTATTAAGAGCTGTATCTTTCAGTTTTTTTCTCAAAAATCTGTCCAGTCTGACTCCTTCCATATTTTCATCACATTTTATTATCATAATGCCTCTAATCTACATGTATTTTTACACTCTGTACCAGTCCTATAATCATAAATGATGCAATATAGGAACTTCCGCCATAGCTCAAAAACAGCAGAGGCTTCCCTGTTACCGGCATCATACCCATTGTCATTCCTACATTTACTATGAGATGAAAAAAGAAAACACTTGCCGCGCCATACAAGACCATTTTTCCGAACTCGTTCTCTATCACTTTACTTGGCCTCAGAATAAAAAATATAAGAAGGAAATAAAGAATTATTACAGAAGCTGATCCTACAAATCCTAACTCTTCCGATATAATAGAAAATATAAAATCTGTTTGAGCTTCCGGAAGAAAACTCAGTCTGCTCTGACTTCCCTTAAAAATCCCTGTTCCTGTCAGACCTCCAGCTCCTATTGATATTTTTGACTGGACTATATTCCAGCCGTCACCTCGAACGTCCTGTTCAGGGTTCAAAAATGTGGTTATTCTGGTTTTCTGATATGATTTCAATCCGAACATATATACAGGAACTGCCAGCACACATGCCATCAGTCCCATTGCTATCAGCGGTCTTAATCTAACTCCGTATAAAAAAATCATAGATAAAAATATAAAAATTATAGCAAGAGCTGATCCCAGATCCGGCTGTATTAAAATCAGCACCGTAATAACGGATATCGGAAGAAACACAACAATAACGTCTAATATACTGTTTATTCCGTTTTTATAATTTTTTGTAATAAAAACACCCAGTATTAATATCACCATTACTTTAACGAATTCAGACGGCTGTAGTGAAAACGGCCCTATCATAATCCATCTCTGAGCTCCCAGTCTTTGCTGACCGGCGAATTTTACAAGTAAAAGAAGACCTATGCTTACACCAATTAATATCAGAATTTTTTTCTCAAATTTTCTGTAATCATAAAATGTAAAAGCAATCATTATTCCTGTTCCAAGTACTACCCAAAAAATATGTTTTACTATTATACTTTGTGTTTTTGGATCCTCTTTTGTAGCACTATAGATAAAAATAGTCCCTATTGCTACAAGTGTATACACGATTAAAAGAATCAGCTTATCTATCCTGTGCAGGTTTGTCTGCAGTCTCCTTGTTAATTGTTTGTTTTTAAACATAATTTCTCCTTTTTATTTACCTGTATGACCAAAACCGCCATCTCCCCGTTTTGTTTCAGAAAGTCCGTCTTTTACTTCAAAATCCAGTTTATAAACTTTACCCAGTATTAACTGTCCTATTCTTTCATTTGGCTGGATTTTATATATTTCATTGCTCAAATTTATTAAGAGTACCTTTATTTCTCCTCTGTAATCAGAATCAATTGTTCCCGGTGTATTCAAAACAGTTATTCCGTGTTTGAAAGCAAGACCGCTTCTGGGTCTTACCTGTATTTCAAATCCTTCGGGTATTTCCAGCTTTATTCCTGTAGACACCAGATATCTTTCAAGAGGCTTTAATTCTATTTCTTTTTCGATATTTGCCGAAACATCAATCCCTGCTGATCCTTCTGTCATATATTTAGGTACTTCCACATTATTCTCTATTGTAATTCCTACTTTTATTTTTTCCATTTTACATCTCCCAGTATTGTTACATTTTCTTCATAATATTTATCTTTTATAAAGTCATTTATCAGATTCAAATCTACATTTTTCACTTCTGTGCGGAGCTTTTCCTCATCAAATATTTCTCCGTATTTCAAATAATGAGTTCCTATTATATTCATTCTGTTTCTGATATTTTCAAGTGAAAAGGCTATTTTACTTAAAAATTTATTTTGTGCTTTTTCCAGCTCGGAAATATTTATTCCTTTTCTTCTTAGATTCAAAAATTCAGCTTTTGTTATTTTAACAGCTTTTTTATATGATTTCTCATTTGTACCTATATATGTTGTTACTACTCCGCCTTCTTTGTATGTCTGATTAAAAGTATGAACAGAATAAGCCAGTCCCATTTCTTCCCTGATTTTCTGGAATAATCTGGAACTCATCGTCCCCCCCATTATATTTGATATTACATCATAATAAATCCTGTTTTCATCAAGATATGAAACTCCGGGATATGATATACATATATTTACCTGTTTTATATCTTTTTCATACACTTTTTCACCACTTTGAAATGAAAAGTCTATTTTTTCATATCTATCTGTTTTTTCCTGATTAAAATTCCCAAAATATTTATCAATGATTCTTTTTATCTTCTCTTTTTTGAAATTTCCTGATACTACTATTACAAGGTTATCTTTTGTATATCTTTCAGTATAATATTTTACTATATTATCTCTTGTAAAACCTTTTACGCTTTTTTCCGTCCCTATTATAGGTTTTCCGAGATTACCGGCTATACTGTCTTTTGAATTAAGTTCCAGTACAAGATCATCCGGTGTATCCTGATACATTCTTATTTCTTCTACTACTACATCTTTTTCCTTTTCAAGCTCCTCCTGATCAAATACAGAATTCCCCACCATATCACACAAAATTTCCAGGGCTTGTTCTACATAATCCTTCAGAACACTTATATAATACACTGTTTCTTCTTTACTGGTATAAGCATTAATGCTTCCGCCTAAATAATCCACCTCTTGTGATATTTCCTGATAATTTCTGTTTTTTGTTCCTTTAAACATCATATGCTCTATTAAATGTGATAATCCGTGTTCCTCCGCTGTTTCATCCTTTGCCCCTGTCTTCACAAAAACACCTATGGAAGCTGAAGACACATTTGAAATATAATCATAAATTATTTTAATTCCTTTTGGCGTATTAGTTAGTTTTAACATCTCTCACTCCTTTAATATTCATCTTTTCTGAACAAATATATTCCCAATGCAAAAAATACTATATTTGTCAGCCATGCCGTTATATATAATGGAAACACAGAAACTACAGGTCCCATTGATCTAAGCATTGTCGATATTCCATAATAACTGTATCCTATTAACACAGAAAGTCCTATGTTTATTGCTGCTCCTCCCCTGACATACTTACTTCCCAGAGATAACCCGATAAAACTCATTATGAATGAAGCAAAAGTAAATGATAATCTGTTATATAATTCTGAAAATAAATCATTTGTATTAGCTCCCACTCTGCTGTAATAAACGGATTTTTCCCTTAATTCCTTTAATGTAAGCTCTTTTGCCTTTACCTGATCCTCTAATATCTCGTTTGGCGTTGCCCGAAGCTGAAATTCACTGCTGAGTATCTCATTTTCTATATTTTTTTCTACATCCAGTTCTTTTAATGAACCGAAATCCCATATTTTTGACTGATTATTATATGTTGCACTTGGTGATACATATATATTCTTTATACCATTTAAATTTTCATGAAAATCTACAATCATAATTCCTTCCATTAAATTTTTATTTTTGTTTACATAACCGGCATAAAGCATTCTGTTTTTATCAAGTTTTATATATACATCTTTTTTCTCATTTTTTTTAGTCTGGTCATCTTCTTTCAGCTTTTGGTCCTTCATTTCCCGCTTCAGCTTATTTGCCTCCGGAAGTATATTTATACTTATATACATTGTAAAAACTGATACCAGTGCAGAAAATAATATAGGAAACAGTACAAATCTCCGAAAACTGACTCCCGCAGTTTTTACTGCTGTTATTTCCAGACGCTGTGCCATTCTGCTTATTGACAAAAGACTTCCAAGAAGTATCCCCAGCGGCGCCGTGTTCGCAAGAATCTCCTGCAGCCCGTATTTTATGTAAACCATACTGTCCTTTAGAGTAAACTTATCCTCCATTATCCAGCCTGTCACATTGATACTTTCTGCCAAAAGGAAAATCATCAGAAACATCAGCATTCCAAGTATAAAACCTTTTATATAATTTATTAAAATATATCTGTCTAACTTATTCACTATCGGCTCCTTGACTTTTTAATTGATAATACCAAACATAAAACCAATAAAATAAAATTTGGCATCCACATTGCTATATTAGGATCTATATGATTTTTCTGGACAATAATTTTTGCATAACTCGCCAGACCTATATAAGCAAATATTACTATAAGACTTATTCCAAAACTTATACCTTTTCCCGATCTTTTATTTGATACTGCCAAAAGTACGCCCAGCCAGCATAATAAAACACTCGCAAAAGGTCCTATTATTCTTTCGTTATATTTTATCATATATCTTACAGAATCTTCATAAGGCTCACCTTCAGCCGTAGATTGTTTATATGCTTCTTTTAATTCCCGCAGATTCATTTCGTTTCTTGATTTTTTTTCTATATCTTCCTGTTTAAAAAATGTACTCATCGGCAGATATTGTTCCTCATATCTGGCAACTACTTTTCTATCTCCTGTTTTATCAAAATTAAATCCTTCCACATTTTTCAGCAGCATATATCCTGCTTCAAATTTTGCTTTTTCGGCAAAAAATACAGTAGGATATTCTCCTTCCTTAGTTCTCTGAAATAATACAAATTTACTTGCTTCAGCTTTGTTGTTATCCACTTCGTCAACATAGAAACCAAATCCCGCATCGGAATTTGAAAGAAATACTTTTGCTTCTGTAAGTGAACTGGGCTTGGAAGAAAATAAACTTCTTTTCTCTATATTAATATTATTCAGTGCTCTGGGATTTACTTCTATTTCCATAAACAGCCCCAGTACTGTAAGCAGTATTCCAAATATAATTGCAGGTCTTGTTATCCTGAACAGACTTGTACCGGCACTTTCTATTGCTATGAGTTCATTTGTTTCGGAAAAATTCCCGTAAGTCAGCATTACTCCAAGAAAGGCACCCATCGGAATAGTTTGTGTAAGTACTCCCGGAACCAAATATATAAAATAATCTATTACTAACAAAAACGGAAGGTCATTAGTAAATAATTTTTCCATTATGTCAATAAAAACATTAATTATCAGTATGAAGGTAAAAATGCTTATTCCAAATACTGAAGGTAATATAAGTGCTTTGTATATATATTTATCTATTATTTTCATTTTCCACCTTCGGTTTTTCGTCGTTATTTTCCAGTTCCTTCAGTATATCATTTCTGAATTTTTTTTCGTCGTTATTCTGTTTATACTCTGTCAGTGTGTCTTTTATAAAATCAGGAAATAAATCCGAATAACTATATAAATAAGTTGATATTATATTAACTGAAATACTTTCTTTCATTGTTGTCCTTAGTTTTTGATCAGTTTTTGAAACCAATAAAAGTATTATAAAAACTATAAATACCAAAAAACTTCCTTTCACTAACCCCAAAAAGCCTCCCAGTATATTGTCCAATCTTTTTAATTTTATTAATTTCAAAAATCTTTTGAATAAATTCAGCACAATAAATAACATTACAAAAATTGCAACGATTATCCCCGCAAAAATTTTGGCATTATCTAAATATGTCCCCTTATCCTCGGTAAAAAAGACCAAAATAAAAGGATACAGCATATTTGAAAGATAAAATGACAGTAATGTTATAAATATTCCAAAAAATTCAAAAATAAAACCTTTTTTATAACCTAAAAGAAAAAACAGTGCCAATATAATTAAAAAAGCTACATCTATTATCATTATTTCTCTCCTACATAAATTCTGGTCACTCTCTGACCTATTCCGCACAAAATTTCGTATGAAATAGTCCCGCATTTTTCCGCTACTTCTTCTATATGAATATTTTCGCCAAAAAATTCTACTGTGTCGCCGACGTTTACTTCCAAGTCTTCCGGTATACTCACCATAAGCTGGTCCATGCATATTGTTCCTGCTATTCTGCATCTTCTGTTATTTATGACAACTTCACCTTTTCCTGTAAGATCACGTCTTATTCCGTCAGCATATCCTATGGAAACAGTTGCTATTTTTTCCCCTGTTCTGCCTTCGTATTTTCTATTATAGCTTATAAATGAATTATTTTCTAACTTTTTTATAAAACTGACTCTGGATTTAAGAGCCATAACAGGTTTAAAATCATAAGAAAATGCATTTTCTTTTTTTATTCCGCCGTATAAAATAATTCCGGGTCTTATTATATCATATTTTGACTCTGAAAACTGCATTGACCCAAAGCTGTTTAATATATGTCTGTATTTTGCTTTCGGGAATTTTTCTATTACTTTTTTAAAATCTTCAAGTTGCCGTATTGTATATTCAGTGTTTGTATCAGCTGAAGACAGATGTGAAAATATTCCTTCTATCTTTATTTTACTGTTTTTTTCTGTTTTTCTTTTTACTTCATCCAGAGAATTCTGACCAAATCCTATTCTTCCCATTCCGGTATCTACTGCCAGATGAACTCTCGGTGCCAGATTATTTTCATTGAGAAAATCTATTTCATCCATAGAAGTTAACGGAAAAGCTATATTCATATCTATAGCTTTTCTCATATCTTCAGTTTCTACCGGACCGAATACCAGTATATTCGTTGCCTTATCAAGTTTCCGAAGTTTTTCAGCCTCATTAAATGTTGCCACTCCTGCCCATTTTATACCTTCTGAAACAAGTACATTAAATACCTTTTCCATCCCGTGTCCGTAAGCATCGGCCTTTATCGCCGGCAGCAGCATACTGTCACCTGCTATTGTTTTCAGAATACTTATATTATGTCTCAAATTATCCAAATTGATTTCAGCCCAGCTTCTCATCTATTTTCACTCCTATACTACGACTTTTTCCATACTTCTGTCTTTTTTTCCGTTTTTTTCTTGTTTTGGCGGTTTTTTGAATCTTCTCATCAGATAAACAAGAGGACTAGCCAGCCATATTGATGAATAAGTACCATATACTATCCCGACCAGTAATGTAATATTAAATGTTCTTAACGTACTTCCCCCGAATATAAGCAGAGCAGCTAAGGCAAGAAGTGTAGTCAGTGAAGTATAAACAGATCTCATAAATACCTTATTTACACTCTCGTCGATTACATCTGCAAACGGCTTCTTCCCGGAGTATTTATGATCATTTTCCCTTATCCTGTCAAATATTACTATTGTATCATTCATTGAATATCCCAGTATAGTTAATATTGCAGCTATAAACGGAGTATCTACCTCGAACTGGAAGAATGATACGAATCCTATAGTTACCAATACATCGTGTAAAAGTGCAAGAACACTGCTTAATGCGTATATCCATTCAAATCTTATTGTTATATATATCAGTATCAGTACCGCCCCCAGGACTAATGCCCATACCGCATTTTTAGCAAGCTCGTTTCCTATTACCGCTCCTACCGCATCAGCTTTTATTAATTCATAATTTCCCTGTTTTGTTTTTAAATCTTCCAGAATCGCTGATTTTTCTTTTTCATCTGCTATCTGTGTTCTGAGTAAAACTGTATTTCCTTCTGAGTATTGTACTTTATTAGATTTCAGCGAAGGATATTTTGACGTCATTTCTTTTAAAGTTTTATCCATTGCTTCCTTATTTACCTGCTTTTCAAATTTCATCTGATAAATATTACCGCCTGTAAAATCTATTCCCAGATTGAATCCTTTTGTAAATATTGAGAAAAGAGAAAATAATATCATAAGTGTAGAAAATATAAAATATATATTTCTTGTTTTCATTAATTTCAAATCCATATTATTCCACTCCTTTCAGACCAAATAATTTTTTCCCGTTTAAATGGAATATATTAACAAATATTTTTACAATAATTTTTGTAATAAATATTGCCGTGAACATACTTACCAAAACCCCTATAGTAAGGATAACGGCAAATCCTCTTACAGGTCCTGTACCAAAGAAGAATAAAACCATTGTTATCAACAGGGTTGTTATATTTCCGTCCAAAATTGCCGGAAATGCCCTGTTAAATCCGTCATCTATACAATCCTGAAATCTTTTGCCTTCCATTATCTCATCTTTGATACGTTCAAAGATAATTACATTTGCATCTACTGCCATCCCGAGAGACAGTATAAATCCGGCTATTCCCGGAAGTGTAAGTGTTGTTCCTATAACGCACATTAAACCGGCTGTTAAAATTCCAAATACACATAGTGCCAAATCCGCAACGAATCCTGCTACTCTGTATACTACTAGCATAAATAAGGAAACCAGTACCAGAGCTATCATTGCAGCCATTTTAGTTGCTTTTATAGACTCAGCCCCTAATGATGCATCTACACTTCTGGTTTCCATTATCTGAATGTTTACCGGAAGTGCCCCGGCTTTCAGAAGATTAGCCAGATTCTGCGCACTTTCATATGTAAAGCTCCCGCTTATTGAGCCTTTCCCGCCAGGAATTTCCGACTGGATAACAGGCGCTGACTGTTCTTTGCCGTCAAGCATTATTGCCAGCTGTTTTCCCATATTCGTCCTAGTTATTTCAGCAAATTTAACTGCTCCCTCGTCATTTAGTTCAAATCCTATCATAGGCTTACCAAACTGATCCTGTTGTACATAAGCATTTTTTATTGCCGAACCGTCTAAAACTGCAGGTCCGTATGAATTATCCCCTGTTTTTATTTTAAACTCAAGTTTTGCGGTAGTCCCTATCAGATCTATTGCTTCCTGAGCATTCTTAACTCCTGCCAGCTCTACAATAAGTCTGTTTTCACCGCTTTTTTGGATAACCGGTTCCGACACTCCCAGACCGTCGACTCTTCTCTGCACTATTTCTCTTACTTTATCCATAGTATCAGGCTGTAACTTTTTACCGTCTTCTTCCTGAGCTTCCAGTACTACTGATGTTCCCCCTCTTAAGTCCAATCCCAGATTAATAGGATTTCTAAAAATCAGTATTGCCGGTATTACTACAACCAGTATAAGTATTACTATCCTACTTGTCTTAATTTCCATTTTCCCTCCTACATATTTTCAGCTTTGTTGTCTGAATCTTTGATTTGCCACCTTTGTGCTTTATCAGAAATATTATATCTGAACCGCAGAATTTTACTTCATATCCAGAAACTTCTGCAGAATAATGGCTGCTGCCACCATATCTACTACTTTTCTTCGTTCCCTCGGATTTTTTTTTGAATAATTCCTCAGATAATGCTCTGCTTCCACTGTTGTATATCTTTCATCTACAGTAATAATTTCCAGATTATCTATATTCTTTTTTAATTCCTCTATGAATTCATTTACTTTTTCGACCTGTCTTTTTACTGTCCCGTCCAGACTTTTCGGAATTCCCACTACAAGACCGTTTGTATTTTCCTGCTGCAGAAGCTCTTTTACTCTTTTTACAGGATCAGTATCATTTCGGTTTATTACTTCCAAAGGAGTTGCAAGTATTCCCAGAATATCTGATTTTGCAACTCCTATTCTTACATCTCCCACATCAAGTCCGAGATATTTTTTCATAATTTTTCCTCTAAATATCTTTTTCCATGTTCAAGAGCTTCATAGACTTTTTCGCCGGCTTTTCCTCCCGCCTGTGCGAAATCAGGTCTTCCTCCCCCGTTTCCGTTAGCTATTTTGGACACTTCCTTTACTATATCGCCGGCTTTGATTTTCCCTGTAATATCTTTGGAAACTCCTGCAAGAAACATGGCATTTCCGTTATTTGCACCGATGAGAACAACGCCGCTTTTTAATTTATCCTTCACTCTGTCTACGATTTCTTTCAATTCCTCGTTATTTTTATTTTCAAATCCTTTAATCAATACTTTTGTCCCGTTTATTTCTGTTACTTGATCCATTAGATCATTTATTTCATATTTTAGAAATTTCATCTGAAGATCGTTATAGTCTTTTTCCAGATCCTTGTATGATTCTTTCAGCTTTTCCACTGCTTCTTTTATTTTTTTCTCTTCCACTTTCAAAGACTTTGCCAGTTCTTTCTGTGATTCTTTCAGCGTATTCACAAAATCAAGACTTTTATAACCGGTAGTTGCGGTGATTCTTCTTACACCCGAAGCTATACCGGACTCACTCTCTATGTTTATAAGGCCTATCTCACCTGTGGACTTCACATGTGTCCCGCCGCATAATTCAATTGAAAACCGGGGTATTTCCACTACTCTTACTTCATCTCCGTATTTATCCCCAAAAAGAGCCATTGCCCCTCTTGCTTTTGCTGTTTCTATATCTTCATTATAAACAGCTAATTCTATATTTTCCAAAACTATCTGATTGGCAATTCTTTCTATAGCTTCTATCTGTTCCGGCGAAACTGCCTCATAATGTGAAAAGTCAAATCTTAGTCTTTCGGAATCCACAAGTGAACCTGATTGTTCTACATGTGATCCCAGCACTTCCCGCAGAGCCCTATGCAATATATGTGTCGCAGTGTGATTTCTTTGTGTATCCTTTCTTTTGAATTTATCTATTTTTAGTGTCAGTTCATCGCCTGGTTTCGGAATAATCCCTTTTACAAGCTCTGCCTCATGTATATATATATCTTTTTTCTTTACTACATTTACTACCTTTCCTTCAAATAAATCCAGAGAGTTTATAATACCGGTATCTGCTGCCTGTCCTCCTGATTCTGCATAAAAAGGTGTTTGATCAAATATTATTTCATAGTTGCCGGAACCATGACTTTTGTTTACATGAAGTACTTTTGCTTTTGTCTCTTTCTCTTCATATCCGATAAATTTCGTTTTTCCGTGCTTTTCATAAAATTCGTCTATGAATTCGTCTTTTATCATATCTGATATTGTTTCTTTCGAGCTTTTGGATCTTATCTTCTGTTCCTCCAGCTTCTTATGAAATTCATCTTCAGATACTTCAATTTCCTCATATTCCAGTACTTCCTTAGTTAATTCAAAAGGAAAACCATAGGTATCGTATAATTTAAATGATATTTCAGAAGGAAATTTATCTTTTCCGTCTTTTTTCAGTTTCTCAACTTCTTCTTTCAAAATTTCCACACCGTTTTTCAAAGTAACAGTGAATTTTTCTTCTTCTATTTTCATTACTTTTTCTATATAATCAATTTTTGATTCCATTTCCGGATAAGCTTCCCTCATTATTTCCACAACTACCGGAACCAGTCTGTATAAAAATATATCTTCCTTTTCAAAAATTCTTTCTTTTATGGTACTAGCTACACCAAAAGCTCTTCTTATCAGCTTTCTGAGAATGTATCCTCTTCCCTCATTAGACGGAAGAACTCCGTCTCCTATCAGGAATACAGCTGCTCTTACGTGATCAGCTATTATTTTTAATGCCTTATCTGTTTTGCTGTTTCTTTCTACTTCAAGTATTTTTTCAGTCTCGTTGATTATAGGAATAAACAGATCAGTATCAAAATTCGATTCTTTTTTCTGCATAACTGCTGCAATTCTTTCCAGCCCTGCTCCTGTATCAATGTTTTTTTCCGGAAGCGGAATCAATGAGCCGTCTTCCAGTCTGTTCCACTCAGTAAATACCAGATTCCATATTTCCAGATACCTGTCACAGTCACATCCCGGCTTACAGTCTAAATTACCGCAGCCCAGTTTTTCTCCGAGGTCTATATATATTTCACTGCAAGGCCCGCATGAACCTACAGGTCCTGCTGCCCACCAGTTATCCTCTTCTCCCAGCCTTACTATTCTTTCTTCCGGTATCCCGACTTCTTTATTCCATATATCATAAGCTTCATCATCATCTAAAAATACAGAAACCCATAATTTTTCAGGTTCCAGTTTCAAAATTTTTGTGATATATTCCCATGACCAAAATATAGCCTCTCTCTTAAAATAATCTCCAAATGAAAAGTTCCCCAGCATTTCAAAGAAAGTCTGATGTCTTGTGGTTACGCCTACATTTTCCAGATCATTTGTTCTTATACATTTTTGATATGTTGTTATTCTTTTGAAAGGTGCTTCTTTTTCTCCGAGAAAAAAAGATTTAAAAGGAACCATTCCTGCTACTGTAAGCAAGAGTGTTTTATCATCCGGTATTAAAGATGCACTTTCAAAATATTTATGTTCTTTAGATTTAAAAAAATCTATAAAACTCTTTCTGATTTCGTTACCTGTCATTTCTCCTCCTAGTTATTTAACTCAATTCAAATCATTCTTGATTAATTATATTCCCGCTTTATTTGGTTCACAGTACAGAATCTAAACACAGGAACTAATCTAATTTGAAGTTTCCGCCTAAATATACTCTTTTGGCTACTTCGTTATTAGCTATTTCATTACTTGTTCCGCTTATCAAAATCTGTCCTTCTGCCATTATATAGGCTCTTTCTGTTATCTTCAGTGTTTCCCTTACATTATGATCTGTTATTAGTATTCCTAATCCTCTGTCTTTCAGATGTATAATTATATTTTGTATATCTTCTACCGCTATGGGATCGACACCGGCAAAGGGTTCATCAAGAAGTATAAAGTCAGGATCTGTGGAAATGGTTCTTGCTATCTCTACTCTTCTTCTTTCGCCCCCGGATAATGAATATCCAAGGTTTTTTGCTACATGTGAAAGCTTGAATTCTTCTATAAGTCCGTCTTTTATCTTTTCACGTTCTTTTTTAGCAACTCCGCGCATTTCCAAAACAGATAATATATTTTCTTCCACAGTTAAATTTCTAAATACCGAAGCCTCTTGTGGGAGATAACCAAGTCCGAGCCTTGCTCTTTTATACATCGGATAGTCAGTTATATTTTCATCGTTATATTTCACTGTTCCCTGATTTGGTCTTATTATTCCCGTTATCATATAAAAAGTTGTTGTCTTTCCCGCACCATTTGGACCGAGAAGCCCGACAACCTCTCCTTTATTTACAATCAGGTCTACATCTTTTACTACTTCTCTTTTTTTGTATATTTTTTTCAAATTATTAGCTTCGATACTAATAGTCCTATACGCCATTACTGACTCCTTATCTTACTTTTATATTATAAGTTTTTCTGTATGTTCTTCCATTGAACTTCAAAATTTCCACTATCTGAGTATTTGTATATAACTGTACTTCATTTGTCAGAACTTCGTCATTTCTGTTCCATTCTACAGGAATTTCCAGTATCTTTCCATATACATTTACCTTGGCTGTCGCAGGAAGAGATACTTTTTCTCCTATTTGTACTGTATTTGGAATATATACCTTTTCGCCGGCCCGTCCAAGCATTTCCTCAACACTTTCAGGCTGTACACGTATATTAAAATCTTTTTCTCTGTTTGCAGTTCCCGCTGTTAATTCTGCCGTTAATGTTACATTTGTAGTTCTTCCTCCGTAAAATTCCCTGTTTACCCGTCCTGTTCTGTCTATAATTCCGTCATTTGAACTGCTCCATTTTACGCTGACAGGGGTTTTATTTGAAGCTTCCATATTTCTTGGAAGACTGACACGATTTCCTTTTATATCAGGAGATCCAAGTCTCATATATACATCATCTACCGCATCTGTATCAGACTTTTCCGATTTTCTTTCATTTTGAGCCGGTTCATTTCTTCTCAGATAATAATCTACTTTTATATTTTCTTCATTTTGAAGTACCTTCTTATCTATATCATAATATGCTTTGTTTGAGCTTATTCTTGTCTTATCTTTGTATGTTACTACATTTCCCAAGAGCTCAAGCTGTCTTGTTTTATTGTCTATAATTGCTTTATCAGTACTTATGTCTACTTTTCCTCCGCCGATATTATTGATTATTTTTACATTTGTCTGTGCATATCCTTTCTCAGTGTTCAGGTCTATATAAAAATAATTGGCTGTCATCTGTGTGCTTTCCCTGAATGTAAGTCTGACATCATCTCTTGAAAGCACCACATTCTTTCCTGCATCTATTTCACTGTACTGCGATAACATATTCAAATCCTTATAGCGTACATTTACATTTGTTTTTATTTCTCCTCTGGTCATACTGTATTTACTATCCTCATGAACCAGAAAGTACATTTTTGCAGTAGCACCTGTAAAATATATTGCTTCGGAATCTACGAGTTTTTCTTTACTTTTTACAAAGTCTTTTACATTTCCTCTGATTTTGCCGTTTACATTCCCTTCAAACTTAAACTCTCTTTTCTCAAAGTTTCCGTCCCCGCTGTTGGAAGTAATAATATCTCCCTGATCACTTCTCATGACCATACTGTTTACAAAGATATTTTTTGTTTTTGTATTGGCATTCCCGCTACTTCCCGAAACTGTCATATTTTCTCTTCTTACGGAAAAAGTGGAATTCATAAGAGCATCTCCGCTGACTACGGTATAATGAAGACTGTTTCCTTTTATTATGTACCCGTCATTATTTAATGTAAATGCCGAATTTGTAATTAATATCTGATCCTTCATATTATATATACCTTCTATATAATCACCGTCAACATTATTCTGGGGATATTTAAATCTCCCGCTGCCACTGGCATTTACCATTTGTCCTTTTATATCGTAAACAGCATGTCCGGCGGTAATTTCAGAACCTGCATCTTTATAATACACATTTCCGTCGGCAGTGAGTATTTCTGTTAAAAGTTCATATATTGCGGAATTCGCCTTAAGCTCATTGCCTTCACCCGTATAATGCACACTTCCGTCAGCATCTACTTTTTTCTGTTCCGTATAATACACAGCTTTATCAGCTGTTATTCTGTCCTTTTCCTTAGTAAAATCCGTATTTCCCGTGAGGCGGATTTCCAGAAACTCAGTTGTGGTTTCAAGCCTGTCACCCAGTATTGTAGTACCGTCTTCACTGTTCACAGCCTTGGACCTCACCGGGGAAGCAAGTATATCCGCAGCCTTTTCATAAGTCAGAAGCTCTGTAAAAAGGCTCCATTTCTCATCCTTGGTTCTTCCCACTACTTCGCCGCTTATTTTCATATTCTGTGATTCAGTTTCAAGAAGTCCTTCTTTTCCTGATATCATTATATCTTTTTTCAAAAGGTCTATTATTACATTTTTAAATGTAATTTCCTTATCTTCCGGAAGTCCTGTCTGTTCATCCGCATATATTACCGCATCATCTTTCAGATAATATACGACCTTTTTGGTTTTGGCCTTTTCTCTCATTTCGTCAATTCCCGGAGGAGGTGCAACAGTTTTAAAAAATATAACATAAATGAAATATGCTACAAAAAGAGCCAATAATATGTATATAAGTTTTTTCCACATTTAATTTATCTCCTCCATTTTTTTCTTCAGCCCGCCTAAGAGCCCCAGAGCTTCCATTGGTGTTACATTATTTATATCTATATTTTCAATATCAAATAATAATTCCTCGTATAGATTCTCTTTTAAATTTTTCTGTTCTTCTTCCACCATATCATTTGCTGTAAAAAGAGAAAGTTGTTCTACATTAACTGTTTTTTCAATAAGTTCTTTACGTTTTTCCAGTCCCCTTAGTATTTTTTTACTGTTCAGAAGTACTTCCTTAGGCAGTCCGGCAAGTCTTGCCACTTCTATTCCGTATGATTTATCGGCTCCGCCTCTTACTATTTTTCTTAGAAAGACAACACTGTCAGCTCTCTCCTCTACTTCTATTCTGTAATTCAGAATACTGTCAAACTTTTCTTCCAGTTCTGTAAGCTCGTGATAATGTGTGGCAAATATTGTTTTTGCCTTTATCTTGTCGTGAATATATTCCGTTATTGCTGTTGCTATTGAGATTCCGTCAAATGTGGAAGTTCCTCTTCCTACTTCATCAAGTATAATAAGGCTTCTTTCGGTCGCACTGTTTATGATATTCGATACTTCACTCATCTCTACCATAAATGTGCTCTGTCCGCTGACTATATCATCAGCAGCCCCTATTCTTGTCAGAATCTTATCTACTATTGAAAGTCTGGCACTCTGCGCAGGCACATATGAACCTATCTGAGCCAGAATCTGAATTAATCCTATCTGTTTCATATATGTAGATTTTCCGGCCATATTTGGTCCCGTAATAAGTAGCATACTCTGATCCGTGAGGTTCAGGCATACATCGTTTGGCACAAAAGCTCCGCCCGAAGCAAAC
>JAITVW010000176.1 GCA_031285605.1 Fusobacteriales bacterium
ATAGAATTTATTCATGTATTAGAAAAATTTCCGTATGTACTTGATGAAAATATAAGAAATATTATTGAAAAAGTATGTATTGAAAATAATATCCCGTATATGGAACTGTCCAGCGGAGCCGGTCATGATGCCATGTGTATGCCTGAAGATAAACCGGCAGCCATGATATTCGTTCCAAGTGAGAATGGAATCAGTCATAATAAAATGGAATTTACTTCTGAAAGTGACATAGAAAAAGGAACTTTAGTGATGTTTAAGACATTACTTGAGATGGATAAGCAGATCAGATAGAAAATAATTTTATAACAGAACTTTTTTAAAAAATCACTTTTTAATAAGTAAATCCTTATTATAACGATTAGAAATTAATATTTGAAAATAAAGAAAAAGAGTGTATAATTATAGTGAGATAGAGTACATAATTCTAATTATGAAGAATTATTATGATTTTGTCTAGCATATGTACTCACTCGTAGAAGGAGTGCAAATATGTCATTTAGAAAAGCAGTATTTTCTTTTCTAGGTGGCATTTTATCGTTCATATATTAAATATATCGTTAGAATAGGAAAAATGAATTTTACATATAGATAAAAATATACTAAACTAAGTTATAAATTATTAAAGGTGGAGTAGAAATGATTAATTATAAATATATAAATGACAATATGATGATGTATATGCGGTATAGAGTTTGACCTTTTTATAAAATATAAAAAGCACAGACTCTTTTTGAAGTTTTTAATCTAAAAAGAGCTGTGCCCATAGATAGATGTTCCGGACACGGTTGTGCCCGGATTTTTTTTTACAAAATTTAATTATATAGTAAATAATCAAATATATATGAAGGATGGTGACAATAATGTCAAAATACAAATTTGAAACATTACAGCTTCATGCCGGTCAGGAAGAGGCGGATAAATCGACAAATTCAAGAGCAGTACCGATTTATCAAACCACATCTTATGTTTTTAACAGTGTGGAGCATGCAGCAAATCTTTTTTCGCTGAAAGAAGAAGGAAATATATACAGCAGAATGATGAATCCTACTACAGATATTCTGGAAAAAAGAATAACAGCGCTTGACGGCGGAGCCGGGGCAGTAGCGGTAAGTTCAGGAAGTGCCGCAGTGACATATGCAATTTTGAATCTGGCAGTATCCGGAGATGAAATAATATCATCAAAGAATCTTTATGGAGGAACATATAATCTTCTGGCAAATACAATAAAAGATTTTGGAATAACTACAAAGTTTTTTGATCCCGGAAGACCGGAAGATATAGAGAAATTAATAAATGAAAAATCAAGGGCAGTATTTATAGAAAGTATAAGAAACCCAAATGCAGATATTACGGATATAGAAAAAACTGCCAAAACAGCGCATAAATACGGGCTTCCCCTGATAATAGACAATACATTTTCTCCATATTTGTGCAAGCCGTTTGAGCATGGAGCAGATATAATAGTGTACTCGGCAACAAAATTTCTCGGCGGACATGGCACAACAATAGCAGGACTGATAGTAGATTCAGGGAAATTTGACTGGAAGAATGACAGATTCAGAAGTTTTAACGAGCCGGATCCCGGATATCACAATTTAAAATATTCAGATTTAGGAGAAGCCGCTTATACAGCAAAATTAAGAGTGAAGCTTCTCAGAGATACGGGCGCCTGTCTTGCTCCTTTTAATTCTTTTTTGATATTACAAGGAATAGAAACACTTTCACTGAGAATAGAAAGACACGTGGAGAATGCCGTAAAAACAGCAGAATATCTGGAAAGGCATCCTAAAGTGAAAGCTGTGAATTATCCGGGATTAAGCAGCAGTCCGTATAAAAAACTACAGGAGAAATATCTTCCAAAAGGCGGTGGTTCCATATTTACCTTTGAATTGACAGGTGGTCTGGAAGCAGGAAAAAGATTTATTGATTCATTAAAACTGTTTTCTCATCTGGCAAATGTTGCAGATGCCAAATCTCTGATAATACACCCGGCAAGCACAACGCACAGCCAGCTCACGGAAGATGAACTGAAAGCCTGTAATATAACTCCGGGAATAATAAGAATATCTGTAGGTCTGGAGCATATTGATGATATAATAAACGATTTGAAGCAGGCTTTGGATAAAATCTAAATAAACAGAAAGGATAAAGATGAAAATAAAGGATATATATCAAAATAAGAAAGTTGTATTTTCATTTGAAATATTTCCTCCTAATGAAAATTTTTCAAGTGAAAAGCTGTATAAGGTGATAGACGAGCTGAGTATACAGAAGCCGGATTTTATAAGTGTTACATATGGTGCCGGCGGAACTACAAAAGGCGGCACCATAGAGATGGCCTCATATATAAAGAATAAGCTGAATATAGAAACATTAACGCATCTTACATGTGTGGGAAGCAGGAAGGACGAAATAGAGAATTTCCTGAATGAGCTGGAAAGAAACAATATAGAAAATATTCTTGCTCTAAGAGGTGATATTTCAAAAGATCAGGATGAAAGCATGTATAACAAAGGAGATTTTTTGTATGCTTCTGATTTGATAAAAGCTGTCAGGGGCACAAACAGATTTTCCGTGGGAGGAGCTTTTTATCCCGAGGTTCATTATGAGAATAATGATCTTATAGATCTGTTTAATTTAAAAAAAAAGGTAGATTCCGGAACAGATTTTCTGGTATCACAGATATTTTTTGACAATGAAAGCTTTCTTGATTTTCGTGATAAAGCTGAAAAAGTAGGGATAAATATACCTTTGGCTGCAGGAATAATTCCTGTAACTAATGCGAAGCAAATTAAAAGAATCACTTCTTTATGTAACTGTAAAATTCCGAAAAAGCTGGAAAGAATACTGAATGCCTATGAAGATAATAATGAAGCAATGTATCAGGCGGGGATAGCATATGCTTCGGAACAGATAATTGAACTGCTTTCTGCAGGCATAAAAGGAATACATATTTATACAATGAATAAAACACATGCAGTAAAAGAGATTTTAGAAAATATAAGCAGTATAAGAAAATATTATGAATAAGTAACAGAGAGGAGGATTTTTATGTTGATATTAAATAAAAATATGCCTGTAATAGAGGAGTTAAAAGGTATGACAGATATAAAGACAAAGAACGGAAAGCTTAATGTTTCCAAAAAATCAAAGAAACTTCTGGTGTTGAATCTAATGCCCGATAAAGTAAAAACAGAGTATCATATACTGAGGCTCCTGAATACAAAGAAAGCGGACGAAGAGATAGAACCGTTTTTTTTGAAGCTTGATACACATAAATATAAAAATACAGATGCTGAATATCTTGATGAATTTTATGTGTCATTTGAAGAGATAAAAAATCTGGATATTGAAGCAGCCATAATAACAGGAGCACCGCTTGAAAAAATAAAATTTGAAGAAGTCACATACTGGGAAGAGCTTAAGGGAATATTTGAATTTATTAATAATCT
>JAITVW010000203.1 GCA_031285605.1 Fusobacteriales bacterium
ATAGCAACAGGAGAGCAGGGACTGGTTAATTTGGCAGGTTCCATGAAAATGGAAAGAGTAAAAACAAGTCTGGATGATTTAGCTTCTACTTTAAGCCGTGCAGGAAGTGTATTGAAAGATGATTTTCTGACAAATTTATCAGTTACGGCAGAATCACTGTCAAGTCTGACAAGTATATTTCAGAATACCAATTTATCAGGACCGATAGGAGAAAAAATAGGAGGATTAGGAAATTTTTTATCGCCGTTTACTTCAATAGTGGGAACAGTTTTCGGAACAGTAAATGCAGGAGTTTCATTATTCCGTTCATTTGGAATCGGGAGTAATAAATACAAAAAACATAATGAGGAAGAAAAGAGAAAAACCAATGAATGGTTTGAAAACAAATCAAAAGAAAATGAAAATTTATTTAGTGAAATAAGTACGCTTACTAATTCAATACAAAGTCTTACAACTAAGCTGATACAAAATATAGCGTCCGATACTTCTGATAAGAACATCGCAAAGCAAAAAAGTTATTACAATACATTAATAGGAAAAACTGGTGACTTATATGAAAGCCAGATAACAGCAACGGGACATTCAAGCAAAAAGAAAGGTATTTTTGGCGGGAGAAAGGATTCACATGCAACTTTAAGTCAGGGATTTGATGAATATTTTGGAAGTACATGGAAAAATATGGCAAGAGATTCAGGAAGTTTACAGAGTTTCTATGATACTTATCTTAAAAATTTTGATATGAACACATTAAAGAGAAAACTAGGAAAAAGTAAGCTGGATAATAATAATATTGAAGAAGTTAAGTTAAGTTTTTTAAGATTTATAGAAGATGTAAGAGTAATGGAACAGTATTCAGCAAACTTACCTAAAAATGGAATATTAGAAAGCTTTGAAGGCGTAGAAGTAGCTGATTTATTTGAGTTAAGAAATGAATATCAGAAACAGCTTGAAGATATCTATAAAGGAATGGGAAAAGACCCTGAAAAATACAGGGATGAAATATTAAGCACAGTAAATTCATTGATACAAAATGACCAAGTAATAGTAAGTGCTTTTCAAGATGTGAAATCAAGGACAATAGAACAATTAAGCAGTGGAAATGATGTAATACTAGGTCTTGCAACAGGAATGGAAAGCTATTTTAGCAAACTGGAGAGCAATTTTTCCAAAGTATTCTATGATATGCAGTTTCAGGGATTTGAAGAAAAATTTTCCAATAAATTTGAAAACTTAACAAATAATCTAGCAGATTTTAGATTATCAGGGAGACATGACTTTGATAATTTTCTAAATGAAAATCTAAATTTTTGGGATTTATTTACTGATTTAAAAAATACCCAGTATATAGAAAATGATATGAAATATGTAATTGACACTCTGAAAAATCAGGCAAAAGCTTCGGGCTTAAGCGATGAAGTAATAAATGCAATGTTTCCTGATGATAAAATAAATGAAAAGACAGAAAAAATAAAGAATGCTTTAGAAAATTCAATAAGGAAAGCTTTGGAAACCAATTCATTCGAGCAGTTTTCGATGAGTCTGGGAGACAGTATTTACAATAATGTAAAAGACAGTCTTGTAAAGGCGTTTTATGAAAGTCAGTCGTTCCAAACACTTGCAGACAAGTATTTTTTAACAGAAGATTATAAAAATGCACTCGACGGAGCAGGAAGCTTTAAAGACGCTTATAATATAATACAACAAAAGTTAAATGAAGTAGAATTAAAGTTACAATCAGAAGGAATGGATTTCAAAGGGACAAATGCAGTAGACGGTAATTATTATGGCATGTCAGGAAAACAGGAGTACAAGACATCGGGAATACTGGATAATTCAAAGGGATTGGAATTTGCAGTAACACTGAATAATTACGGATTTATGTCAAATTCAGAATTTATGAGTACATTAAAAAAAGAAATGAAAGAATTTTTATATGAATCGGGTAAAGAAGAGGTTTAAACAATCAAGGAATAGAATATAAAAACTTCCTGAAGCACCAAATGTTATGGTGGCTTCAGGAAGTTTTTATTTATAATTTATTTAGGGAAAGTGTAATTAAAATCTTGAATATTGAATTTGATTTTATCAGGATAAACTTGGATAAGAAATCCTTCGCTTTCAGGATAACCTGTTAAGGAAATAACTCCGTTAGATTCTTTTTTCTCTTTTAAGTTATAAGCTTTTTTGTATCGATTGATTAAATATGTTTTATCATATCTCATGGTATAACTTTCAGCCATCCATTGATAAAATTGACCTTTTTCATTATAATAAAAAGTAATTTCCCACAAATTAACATCACCAAAATAAATGCTTTCATAAATTACTTCAGTATAATCTCTAATCTGAAAAATATCAGAAGATTTTAGTTCATAAGTCTCCATGAGATATTTTTTTACTTCTTCTCTGGAAGCACCCCACTTGAGTTCGTTAAAACCCCCGACAGTATTAGAAAAACTGATTGTGCATAATAACATTAATAACAAAAGTATTTTTTTCATCCTCTAGCCTCCTTTTTTTTATATATGATAACCTATTTTATCTTAAAAGTAAAACTAAAAATTAAAAATCTAAAGTTTATTATTTTTTAATTAGAAAATAAAAGATGAAGATATATTAAAAGAAATAAGAAATTTTGATTATGTATATACTTTAAAACCAAGAGAAACTAATGGAAATTCTTATATGAAAGAAATAATATTTGAAATACTAATAACACTAAAGGAGAGATAAAATTATGAATATTGAAGTATTAGCAGCATTACAAACAGCAAAAGGAACGGAAAAAACAGATACAATGGCAAAATTGTCAGCAACAGATTACGGAGTATTACCGTCGGTAGATAAAAAAGTATCAGAAGCTTTAGGATCCGGAAGATGGGTAAGAGACGGCTTTGTATCAAAGATATCGGTAGCCGGGGATGTTCCTGTGGAATTAACAATGGATCAGCTGGAGATACTGCTTGCAGGAACAGATTATGTAATGACTTCGGGAGCAAGTATAGATAAATATCTGACAATAGGAGTAAATGACCTGGACAGTAATATGTTTGAATATTCAAAGGATTGTCAGGTATCAAGCCTTGCGGTAAATGTGCAATTAGAAGCCTTTATAAAAGGAACGGCGAATATAATAGGAATGGACCATGTAACTAAGAATACAAAATTCTCGGGAACAGCGACAGCAGTAAGAAATGAGTCATTGATTTGTTTAGGGTCAAAAATAACAGAAAAAACAAATGATATCACATCACAGATAGAATCATTAGACCTGACAATAGACAATAAACTGGAAGGAAAAGGAGCCTTGAATTCAGTATATTATAAATCAATAAAGCAGTCAGACAGAGGGACGGTAACATTAGGGCTGACATTCAATGAATTCAATAAGGCAAGCTATATGGACGCACAGGATTTATTACTGGCAAACGGAGAATTCAAAGTGGAAACAGAATTTGCGGAATTACAGGACCCGAATAAAAAAGTAGTATTTGAATTTCCAAAATGTAAAATATCAAAAAATGAAAGAACAGACCTTGCAGGAGCAGGAGGAATGAGTAAAGAGCTGGAAGCCTTCTATGATGAAACAATAAAATCGCCTGTAAAAATAACATTCAAAAACTATACAAACGTGCTGTAATCATTAAAAATCTAATCATTTCATAAAAACAGCATTTCAGAAAACATTTCAGTAAAACAGGGAAAAAGAGGCACTCCGGCTCTTCTTCCCTGTAAAAAAATTATTTGGAACTCATAAGGAGGATAAAAAATTGTCAAAAGAGATAAAAGAAACAATACATAAGGATGTAAAAGAAGATATAGTCGAAGATGTAAAAACGGAAAAACTAACAGAAGACCAGACAGAGGAAACAGTAAAGATAAAGGATAAACCGGTAACAAACGTATTGACTTACGGAGCTGACGGAGATTTTATAGTAGTAGAACTGTCAGCGTCTTTTAGAAATCTGTATAATTATTTAAACAAACCACGCCATAAGTACAGATATCATAATCAGGGAAGTATAACAGAAAGAATATCGATATTTTATGAGCTGGAAGAAAGCCATGATTTTGAGCTGATATATAATCAGACCTTAAAAATAACGTTAGATAATAAAGAAGCAGATAAGACAATAGAGAACTTTATAACTTTTTTGAACAGACAGGGAGCAGTATTTAAAAGAGCCCTTGAAGAATTGTTAGAGGAGAATAAGGTGGGTTTGGAATCACAAATGAAGAATCTGTACGTGTAAAATATTACAGAGCGGCTTCAATATATGTAAACGGACAGCAAACGCCTGATAGAGGCTTGCAGGAAGTAATAATGGACATAAATAATTATCTGAGATACTTTAGGTATGACGGCATGAGCGGCAGATATGTCCTTACATTTCTGCCATTGTCAAAATCCTATGACGAACATCCTTACTGGCTGATAGAAAAACTGGAATTTATAGAAGAGGTAATAAATAAAGCTGTTTATGAGAAGAATAAGAGGAAGAAGAGATGATACTTATATAAAAACTGCCAAGAGGTTTCTTTTGGCAGTTTTTGTAAATTAGAGAAAACAAAAAAAGGAGGAAATTGAATGAATTTTGAAAAAATAAAAGGCGGGATAGATACAGCCTTAAAGATAGAATCAGAAGCAAGAAAGCTGGCTGACTACAATTCGGAAATAGAAGAAACAGATAAATTAATGAAAAAACTGCATGAAGAGTACTTTGAAACAGTAAATTTATGGGCATATAAAAAGAGCATAAGTATAGGAAAAACAGCGGCGGAATTAAAGAAAAGCAACTTATCTTTTGCAGAATTTTTTAAGCTTCAAGGTCTGACAAAGGCAGAATATACACAATTATCAATGGAATTTGCGGAATTGAGCTATGATATGGCGTCAAAACACGGATTCACAGCAGAAAAAGCCGCGGAAATATTAAAATCAGCAATACAAAGAGAAGAAGAGGCTTTGAAATTTTTAAATGTAACTCTTGATACAAAGAGATTGAATAGATTGTCAAATGATAAGGCAGTTTTAAATACATCAGGAATAATATTAAATGAGAGTTCAGGAATCAGAGGGACAGCAGAAATAGAGAAAACAGGTTATAAAGATAAAAAGGACAGGTTTACGGAAAATTTTAAAGAAGTGGGCGGAAGAACAGCGGGAAAAGCCTTAACACCGTTTTATGAAGATATATTTGACCTTGTAAATCCGATATTGGAACAGGGAGTATTGAGTTTACAAAAAACATCGGATATGGAAATGAATAATATAATAAGAACTCAAGAGCTGAATCTGAAAGACAGAATAGAAAATTATAAAAAATATATGGATAAGGCAGATGAAAATCCGGAATATAAAGAATTGGCGTCAAAAGAATATCAGGAATTAAAGAAGTTTTTACCAAAATTCATGGAAACAATACCCGATACAAAAGAAGGAGCGCAAATATTATATGAAAACAGTGAAAGCTTACTGGAAGAGTTAAGGGTAAAGATAAGGTCAATGATAAAAGATAAGAATTTTGAAACAGATAAAGAAAAAATAAAGCAATTTAAAGTAATATATGATATTATATATGTTATATTATTTAATAAATTTAAGAGGAGGATATAATGGAGAAAAAAGTTAATGAAGGATACTCTGTGATATTTAAAAGAGGAATAGTACAGTTATATGAAAGTGGAGAAAGTAAATCTAATATAGTAAAAGAGCATGGTATCAATGAATCTTTAATTGATGATTGGGTAAATGAATATGGAAATATAACATCTAAAAATACAGAATTAAATCATATTGCAAATGAATTACGTAAAATAAGAATTGGTCAAGAAGATTTAACAGAAAAAAAAGAGGAATTAAAGGGGAGAATAGGTTGTCTAATATGGGGAATAATTTTTGTTATTTTCGCTTTTATAATTTCTAAATTTTATTAATAACAAATTAAATAAGATCTATCTTTTTTTATATATAAAATATAAAAATATTATATGATTTATTAACAAAAAAGGGTAAAATGAAGAGGAACTGTATCAAAATGAAAAATTTTAGATACAGTTCTTGTTTTTTTACATTAAAAAAACTTTTTAAGAATATTTCATAATTTTAAACCAACAAAAAATTAGTGAATTTCTTCTCTGGGTCTTTAATAAAAATGTCTGAAATAATGCTCAAAAAGATGTTGAGACTATAAAAGAGAAAGGAATAGCATTTGGTTCATGGGACTCTGAAACTATTCAACAAGAAATTGGTATCCGAAAAAAGAAAAGGTCAGACTTATATTTAACAAGTAAAGAAAAAATAGATAATAGTTTATCGGAAGAACAAAAAAATTAGAGAATGCATTGGAAAATTCAATAAGAAAGGTTTTGGAAACAAAATCATTTGAGCAGTTTTCGATGAGTTTTATAAAAGTATTTTATGAAAGTCAGTTAAAAATTTAATATTTTTAAAAACAACTTGTGTATAGTCATCTAACTCATAGACAGAGTATTCCTTTAAATCATAAGTCTCCATAAGATATTTTGTAACTTCCTCTCTGGAAGCTCCCCCACTTAAGCTCGCCAAAACCATAGATAATACTAGAAAAACGGATTGAACATAATAATGTTAATAACAAATTTTATCCTAAAAGTAAAACTAACTGACAACTTTAAGGTTGACTTTTTACTATATTATGAAGAGAATTGCCAAAAGCTAAAAGAATCTGTAAGAGAAAGGAGAAACCATGAAAAAATGAAATCAGTTAAAGTAATAAAATCCGAATAAACAAAAAGAAGTTAAAAAATATTTATGAAAAGGAGGTCATGTAATGATAGACGAAGAATATATAAAACTTACCTATCAGGAAGAAAGTAATATAAAACATAAAATTACATTTTTCAATATAACTAAAAATATTGATATTACTGACTTTGTGGAAAATGAAACCTTAAATATTAACAAATTCATAACCAATGAAAGTAACAGTATATCACCAAATTCCCTGAGCCTTGAATTAAAATTTCCTGATTTTGAGGACATAGATGAAAAGATGATTACTTACTTTGATGAAAGCGGGAAGTATTTTAACGAACTGGAAGGATATTTTAATGAAGGTATTTCTGAAAAGATAAAAACTATAGTTGAAAAAGATGATGAAATAGTAATCTATGATACTTTTAGCAATACAAAGCTTGAGCTGTTCACCGGAATAGTGAAAAATCCCGTAATAAGACAGGAACACCTGTACAAGATTCTGACTGTTGAAATCAAGGATAAGACTGTATCAGGCTATTATAAAAGATTTGAAAAAGATGAGGTTTATCAGGGATATTATTTTTATAATTCAAGTGATAAAGAACATTCTCTTTTGTATAATCTGGCTAAAAGAATAGGTTTTGAGGACAATAAAATAGATATAGAAGAAATAAAATATTCTATAGGCGATTACATTAAAGTTCCGGTTGCAAAATTTGAAAAAGATAAAAAAATAATGGAAGAACTGGCTGAGCTTGTAAAAGCTGTGGTTGGTTCTGTATATGTAACAGGAAACGGGACTTTAAAAATAACCAGTCTTATAAATCAAAAAGATACACATGAACTTGATTATGATTTTAAAAGTGGAAATGTACTGAATTATCTGGAAGAATGGATTGATGAAAAAGAAAATAATAAAGTGGAAGTTACTTTCACAGAGAATAAAACAGAACCCCGACAGGCAGTTTTTATTCTGGCAGGACAGAACATGGATTATGAAAAAGATGATGCAAAGATAAAAGTGCCGGCTGATACAATTGAAAATGATACTTACTGGAAAATAGAATACATGACAGAATATGTCAATAATCTGGAAACGATCCCTGAAGTAACAGCATACAGAGCGAATTCAGACGGAACTAAGACTTATGTAAATTATACTGAATATGATGTTGAACTAACAAATACAGAAGGAAAAGTAAAGTTTTTAAATTCATCCGGAACAGATATATTTATCGAAAAATTTAAAATCTATGGGGAACCTATAAAATTATATGAGAATAACACAGTCTCGTATACTGAAAAAGTCCTAGAGGATCATGAAGTGGAACTTTATACATATGAGAACAAATATGTTCAGGAGTTAAGACATGCACAGGAAGTGGCTAAATATCTTTACTATATAAACTGTCGTGAGCAAAAGCATTACAAACTCATAACGAATGCTTTGCCGTTTCTGGAACTTGAAGATGTTGTAAATCTAAAATTTGAAGACAGGGATAAAAAAATACAATTAATTAATATTTCCCAAACAGGAAATCAGACAGAAATAGAAGCTGTGGATTTTAATGTTTATCAGGCAGCTGCCGAACATTTTGAGACTGAAAAAAGTAATTTTTTTGATAAAGATTATTTAAACAATGGATATGTAGAATATGGAAACATAAAGTACCCGGCGGATAAACCGCCTGCACCGATAGGAATAACACCGGAGCATCAGTTTTTGGGATTTGGAATAAGATGGCAGGCTCTTGAAAGAACAGATATAAAAGAATATGTAATATATGTAAAATCATTGGGAAGCAACGGACTTCCCGACCGCAGGCTGGATACTAAATTTGGATGCGGGAATGCAACATATAAAATAGTAGCAGCAGAACCGGGAGCTTATGAAGTAAAAATAGCGGCAATATCACAGGCAGGAATAGAAGGAGATCTTTCTT
>JAITVW010000215.1 GCA_031285605.1 Fusobacteriales bacterium
GGCCGGTATAGGAACAGGTATATCAAAAGAGAAAAAAATACGCTTAGTATTAATACATGAAAATAGACCGAATAAATCAATGAATATAATTTTTATTCATCTGTTTTTCTGCATATTCTCTATAAAAAATAAAAATATCTTAAAACGAGATGTAAAAAATTATTTTAGTTTTAAATTGCTTAATTTTTCTTTTCTATCTGCACATACTTGTCAGGCATATCTTCTGTTATTATATCCATATATCTTTTTAGATATTCCGGATTATTATCAGACAATATATAAATATTTTATAAAGAATTGATTGTATTAAAAGTTTTTATTTTTGATACATTCCTTTTTGTAATTAAAATAGTGGAAAAACTAACTTTTAGTTATACAAAAAAAACTGCAGAGTATAAATCTACAGTTTTCTTGAGTACTATACTAATATTTTTTACTATTTTGCAACTTTATCAGCTAATTTTTTTCCAACTTTGAATTTTACTACTTTTTTAGCAGCAATTTTGATTTCTTTTCCAGTTTGCGGGTTTCTTCCTTTTCTTGCAGCTCTTTTTTGAACTCCAAAAGTTCCCCATCCTACGAATTGTACAGGATTTCCTTTAACTAATGTTTTTTCTACAGTTTCTAAGAAAGCGTTTACTAACTCCTCAGATCTTTTTTTAGTTTCACCTGTTGATTTTGCATAAGCCTCAATAAATTCTTTTTTTGACATTTTTTTCCTCCTTGATAAACAAATATAATATCACTACTATTTTAGCTATTTTTCAGATTTTGTCAAGCTTTTTTATTATTTTTGCTCCTATTTATTATATACATGATTAATTGTCACTATGTCAACTCCAATGTTAACAATTACTTTAAATACTTTGACTTGTAAAAAATTTTTTCTTTTTTTTAAGGGCATTCAGAATCATTCCATATATAAAACCACGGTTTTAGTCGCCTAATGATTAACATAACTTATTCTTAGACATAATTTGTTATACTGTAATTATTTATATAACATATATTTTATATTACCTTTACAAACAGTATTTACCAATATTTGAAAATTAATATATAATTTATTTGACTTACCCATATAAATTATATATAATAACTCAAATATACAAAATTTGAAAGCCATATAAGCCGGTAATATGGTCCGGTGTCTCTATAGCTGACCTGAAATCAGCTGCTATGGGTGAAACTAAATTGTTTTTTTTAGCTTACACTCTTAAAAATTTTTTTTTATTTAAGTGTAGGTTTTTTTATATATGTGAAAGGAGATATTAAATGAAAAAGAAAATTTTGATTGTTGACTTCGGTTCTCAGTACAGCCAGCTGATTGCCAGAAGAATCAGAGAAATGGAAGTTTACTGTGAAATTGTACATCATTCTCAGGTTCTAAAACAAATATCAGAGGAAAAAGATTTTATCACGGGTATTATACTCTCAGGCGGTCCTGAATCTGTCTATGAGGAAAATTCACCTGCCGTAGAAAAAGAATTATTCTTTGCCGGTCTTCCTGTCCTTGGTATCTGTTACGGAATGCAGCTTATTGCCCACCTGAACGGAGGAAGTGTTGAAAGAGCCGAAACTAAAGAATTCGGAAAAGCATCACTTGAAATTCTGGATGAAAAAAATCCTTTATTCAAAAGCGTAAAACAGAATTCACAGATCTGGATGAGTCACGGAGATCATATTACCAAGCTTCCCGATGGTTTCAGAGAAATAGCCAGAACATCTTCATGTTCAGCTGCAATAATGAATGATAATAATATTTATGCACTCCAATTCCATCCCGAAGTATCACATTCAATTTTTGGAAAAGAAATTTTAGAAAATTTTATTTTTAACATTTGTAAATGTGAAAAAAACTGGATAATAAAAAGCTTCATAGAAGAAGAAACAGAAAAAATAAAACAAATTGTAAAAGACGACAAAGTTATACTGGGATTATCCGGCGGTGTTGATTCATCTGTTGCTGCTGTCCTGATTAATAATGCCATAGGAAAACAGCTTACATGCATTTTCGTGGATACAGGGCTCTTAAGAAAAGATGAAGCCAAAAAAGTTCTGGAATATTATAAGGAACACTTTGATCTTGATATTAAATTTGTAGATGCTAAAAATAGATTTTTTGAAAAATTAAAGGGTGCTGACGAGCCTGAACAAAAAAGAAAAATAATCGGTCATGAATTTATAGAGATTTTCAATGAAGAAACATATAAGCTGAAAGGTGCCAAATTTCTTGCACAAGGGACTATCTACCCTGATGTAATAGAATCACAGTCTATAAAAGGACCGTCACATACTATAAAATCACACCATAATGTAGGCGGACTTCCGGAAGACCTTGCTTTCGAGCTTTTAGAGCCTCTAAAAGAGCTTTTTAAAGATGAAGTAAGAAAAGTAGGTGCCAAACTCGGACTTCCGGATTTTGTGGTAAACAGACATCCTTTTCCGGGACCGGGACTTGGAATAAGAGTCATTGGTGAAGTAACGGAAGAAAAAGTAAAAATACTTCAGGAAGCTGACGATATTTTTATCGAGGAGCTTATTGCCGATGATTATTACGGGAAAGTAAGCCAGGCATTCGTTGCCCTTCTTCCGGTGAAATCCGTAGGAGTTATGGGCGATCAGCGGACATATGAATACACAGCGGTCATAAGATCTGTAAATACCACTGATTTTATGACAGCTACATGGTCAAAGCTTCCATATGAATTCTTGGAAAACATTTCAAACAAAATTATAAATAAAGTAAACGGAATTAACAGGGTAGTTTATGATATCTCATCTAAACCGCCTGCGACAATTGAGTGGGAGTAATATAAATATTCAGAAGGAGCTGAAAAAAGCTGCCTTCTGATTGTTTAAACCAGATAAACCGGGGGCTTTTGAACTGTTATATTTTATACAGTTCGCCAAATCAAATTAAAACAAAAAATATTATATTCCAGGAGGTAATAAAAAATGGCTACAATTATCGGCGAAGGCTTAACATTTGATGACGTATTACTGGTTCCGCAGGCTTCCTCAGTTCTGCCCCATGAAGTTTCACTAAAAACTAAACTTACTAAAAATATAGAACTTAATGTTCCGATCCTCAGTGCTGCAATGGATACCGTTACTGAGTCAGAACTGGCAATAGCTATTGCACGTGAAGGCGGAATAGGTTTTATACACAAAAATATGACTATAGAAAGACAGGCGGAAGAAGTAGAAAAAGTAAAGAGATATGAAAGCGGAATGATAGCCAATCCTGTCACACTGACAAAAAATGCTACTCTTCGTGAAGCAAACGAACTTTTGAAACATTACAAAATTTCCGGTCTTCCCGTTATAGAAAAAGACGGTTCTCTTATCGGGATTATAACTAACCGTGATCTAAAATACAGAGATGACCTTACTATAAAGGTAAAAGATATTATGACAAAAGAAAACCTTGTTACTGCTCCTGTAGGAACTACTCTTGAGGAAGCAAAACAAATTCTTCTTGAACACAGAATTGAAAAACTTCCTATTGTTAAGAATAATAAGCTGAAAGGTCTTATTACCATAAAAGATATTGATAATATAATAAATTATCCCAATGCTGCAAAAGATGAACACGGAAGATTAAGAGTAGGTGCTGCGGTAGGAATAGGAAAAGACACTATTGACAGGATATCTGCCCTTGTAAAAGCAGGTGTGGATGTAGTTACTGTTGACTCTGCACACGGTCATTCAAAAGGTGTGGTAGATGCTGTAAAAAAGATCAGGAAAAAATTCCCGAAGCTTGATCTTATCGGCGGAAATATTGTTACCAAAGAAGCTGCTGCTGATCTTGTCAAAGCCGGAGTAGATGCAGTAAAAGTAGGAATAGGTCCCGGCTCTATCTGTACTACAAGAGTAGTTTCAGGTGTCGGGGTTCCTCAGGTTTCCGCTGTTATGGAGGTTTACGATTATTGTAAAAAACAGGGAATTTCTGTAATTGCAGACGGAGGAATAACACTTTCAGGCGATATAGTAAAAGCTGTAGCTTCAGGCGCTGACTGCGTTATGCTTGGCAGCCTTCTTGCCGGAACAGAGGAAGCCCCTGGTGAAGAAGTTCTTTTTAACGGAAGAAAATTCAAGACTTATGTCGGTATGGGATCTTTGGTTGCCATGAAAAGAGGGAGCAAAGACCGTTATTTTCAGCTGGAATCTGCCACAGAAAAACTGGTTCCCGAAGGAATAGAATCTATGGTACCGTTCAAAGGAAGACTGAAGGATACTATTTATCAGCTTTGCGGAGGACTGCGTTCAGGCATGGGATATTGCGGTGCTCCGGATATTGAGTCTCTGAAAAGCAAATCAAAATTCATAAAAATAACCAATGCAGGATTAAAAGAAAGCCATCCTCATGATGTTATAGTTACTAAGGAAGCCCCAAATTACCAGGCTTCAAAATAATAATGCAAAAAAAATATCTCTAAAATAAAAAAGAGATATTTTTTTATAAAATTTTTATAAAAACTTTTGATTATAATAAACTTATATTTTGAATTTTTCGCAATACTTATAAAACTGTAAATTCTGTAGGAGGAAGAAATATGAATAATAATATCTCGGAAATAATCAATGTTGCAATTGAAAAAGAACTTCCTGATTTAGTATTTAAAAATGCAAAAATCATAGATGTTTTTTCACTTGAAGTAATCGACAGCGACATAGCTCTTCTTGACGATATGATTATCGGTATCGGAGAGTACCATAATGCAAAAAAAGTTATTGACCTTAAAGGAAAATTTGTTTCCCCGGGTTTAATCGAAGCACATGTACATATAGAATCTTCACTTATTATTCCGGAAAATTTTTCTACTGTACTTTTGAAACACGGAGTTACCACTGCTGTTATAGATCCGCATGAAATAGCCAATGTGACGGGAATTGACGGAATCCGGTATATGATAGACTCTACCGAAAATACTGAGCTTGATATTTTCGTTATGCTTCCTTCATGTGTTCCGTCTACACCTTATGAAAGCTCGGGAGCAGTTCTTAAAGCGGGCGATTTAAAGAATTTTTATTCACATCCAAGGGTTTTAGGACTTGGAGAACTAATGAACTATCCGAGACTTCTGGAATCAGATGATGATCTTTTACAAAAAATACTTGATGCCAAGTCACTTAATCTTTCTTTGGATGGACATGCGCCGTCTATCAGTGTTCAGGGATTAAATGCCTACATTTCTGCCGGAATCACAACTGATCATGAGTGCGAAACTTATGAAGAGATGAAATTACGATTAGAACGGGGAATGTATGTTTTTATAAGAGAAGGCACTGCCGCAAAAAATCTTGAAGCTCTGATAAAATATGTCAATTATAAAAATAATGATCTGATATGCTTCTGCACTGATGACAAGGAAATAATAGATATAGAAAAAGAAGGCAGTATTGATTATTGTGTAAGAAAAGCCGTCAGCTTAGGACTGGATCCCCTTCTTGCCGTAAAAATGGGTTCTTATAATGCTGCAAAGGCTCATAAATTATATGATAGAGGAGCAATAGCCCCGGGAAAAAAAGCCGATCTTGTTATTCTGGATGATCTTGAGAATTTTACTGTTTCAGCTGTTTATAAAGATGGAAAATTAATAGACGAAAATCCGAAAACAGATTTTTTGAAAATAAATGACCATGAAATCTTCATTTCCGAAGATATCGACTGGAATATAAAACTGAATTCAGATAAAATACGTGCTATAGGACTTGTTCCCAATAATCTTGTTACTAATGAACATATTATGAAGGTAGAAACTGATAAAAACGGGAATTTTATTCCAGACACAGAAAAAGATGCGGTAAAACTTTTTGTTGCTGAAAGACACAATCCGCAAAATAATAATGTAGGCAGGGGTATATTACACGGTCTAAAAATAAAAAAGGGAGTTATCGCTACTACTATAGGACATGATTCGCATAATCTTATTATGGCAGGATATAATAACGAAGATTTTTCACTTGCATTAAAAACACTGAAAGAGCTAAACGGAGGTATTACTGTAGTTGCCGACGGCAATGTTCTTGCCGTGCTCCCGCTGGAAATCGCAGGACTTATGACTTCCAGACCTGTTAATGAAGTACTTGAGAAACTGGAAGAACTGAATAAAGCCTTGATTCAGATTGGATTTACCGGTAACTTTAGTCCGTTTTTATCTTTGTCGTTTTTATCGCTCCCTGTTATTCCAAAGCTAAAAATAACTGATATGGGACTTTTTGATGTTGAAAAATTCGGATTTGTAAATATTGAAGTTTAAATCCTGATTTTATTGTAAAATATAATCGGTAAACATTTATATTAATAATGTCTGAAAATTTATAAAGGAATGTATAAACAGAGAGTGTGCGAAATTCTTCCCATAAATCTGTTTAACAAAAAGAGCTGTCTGAATAGGATTTATTTAAAAATTCTATTTTGCACAGCTCCTTGTGTAATATGTTTTAAAACCATATCTTTTTGGTATAATTCTACTTTATCTCCACAGCCGGATAGTCGGTAAAATAACCGTCAACCTTTAATACATCCCTGTAATACTTCACTTCCTCCTGATAGTTCCTAAAGCCTTTCCCTGTTCTTTCAATATTAAATGTATAAGCATGAACCAAAAAACCTATTTCTTTAGCATATCTGTAATAATCCTCTCTCGCTCTGTTTCCATAAATAAGACTCTTATCTGGTCCTATGGCATCCGCATACTTTCTTATTTCATCCAGTCCGTTTTTTGTATAAAAATACTTATAATTATATTTTTCCTTTTTATCGTTACGAAATACCTTGATATCACCGCTTTTTCTCTTTGGTATCAGCTGTACCAGCTTATAATTAACATTATACTCGGGATTTATTATGTTTTTTACCCTTTGCAGCTCTGTACTGTCATATGACTGTATAAAAATTTCATCTTGTTTATTGTCATAGCCGTATTTTTTCAATATATCAAACAATGCAACTGTAGTATCCTTTCCCTCGCTCTTATAAAACCACACATCTTTCAGCTCAGGATAAATACCCAGTCTGGTATTATTTTCTTTATTATATTTCTCTACTAAATCCAGCACTTCTTCAAAAGAAGCTATTTTTGCAGCATTATCAGCACTGTACTTTCTGTTTTTAAACTGTTTAAATCTAAATTTCCACAAAATAAAATAACGGTTTGTTACCCGTAATGTTTTCAGCTCATCCATAGTAAAATCAACAACGTAATAGCTGCCGTTTTTTCTGGCTCTTTCCTTTGGAAAAATCTGCTTCACATTAGTAACATTATCAAGGACAATATCGTGAAAAACTACCAGCTTACCATCTTTTGTCATCTGAAGATCCTGTTCCAGATAATCGGCAAAATATTTTGCACTGTTAAAGGATTCCAGAGTATTCTCGGGATATTCCCCGTTGTTTCCTCTGTGGGCAATAACTGCTGCATTTCCCAAAACCGTAATTGAAAATACAATCATAACAGTTAAAATTTTTTTCATACTTTACCCTCCTCTAAATAATTTGCATTTTTCCTCATTTTATTCTACAATTTATTATATCACATTAATTAAGGAGCATATATGAAAATAATTAATAACTTTCCTTTTGGGGAAGAACTGGCTAATTTTATAAGCCATACTGCAGGCGGAATTCTTTCGGTTGCCGCACTTGTAATTCTAATAATCCGTGCTGTTTCTCTGGGAAACACTTTAGATATAGTTTCATTTACCATTTTCGGGACTGCTCTTCTTCTTATGTATACTACTTCCAGTATTTTTCATGCTCTAAAATGGAATAAGGCGAAAGAAATATTTGAAATTTTAGATCATTCAGTCATTTATGTCCTTATCGCTTCTACATATACTCCTTTTCTCCTTATTGTAGTCGGCGGAAAAGAAGGGATTACTCTTTTGGTTATTGAATGGCTGATATGTATTTTAGGAATCGTCTTCAAATCCTTTTTTGTACAAAAATTTGTTGTTTTTTCTACACTTTTATATATTATAATGGGCTGGCTTGTTGTCTTCGTATGGTATGACCTTCTGGCAAATATCAATAATCTTTCGTTATTTTTTCTTATACTCGGAGGTCTTTTTTATACTATCGGCACATTATTTTATATGTGGAGACTGTTCAAATATCATCATCTTGTATGGCATATTTTTGTGATTTTCGGCAGTATTGCACACTTTTTTTCAGTTTATTTCATTCTTTAAAGTTGATAAAAAGACATATTTAATAAGTATGCTTTTTTTATTATCAATTTTTATGTGTCATAATTAATCAGGAAGAGAGAAATGTACATAAGAATTATAAAAAACAAAATAATAAAATTTTCTCTGGAACAAAAGATATTAAAATTGAAAAAAAGAAATTATAAAAATGCATATCTGAAAATATATACATTTTGTATATTTATATCAGAAGGTTTGCTGATATCATCCCAAACCGTCTGATATCTGTTTTATAAGAAGCAGAATCTGCCGCAGAAATTTTTAATAATTATTCTTAATTAATTATTGTTGTTTCAGTATATCATGAAATTTGACATACTCCTTATAATAACAATATTTTTCCGGTTATCATCAACATATCGGATTTAAAAAACGACACAGATTTCCCTGTGCCGTCCATCATTATTTTTATAAAATATCAGATTTATCCTTTTATTTTATTAACAATTTTTTCTACTGTAAACCCATATTCCTCTATTACTTTTCCTGCCGGGGCAGAGGCTCCGAATGTATCTATTCCTATTGCCTGTCCATCCATTCCTACATATTTATGCCAACCAAATGTCGAACCCATCTCTAATGATACTCTGTTTCTTACTGCTCCGGGCAGGATACTTTCCTTATACTCTCTGCTCTGGCTTTCAAACAGCTCCATACTCGGCATACTTACTACCCTTACTGATTCTCCCGATTTTTCCAGTTCTTTTGCCACTTCCACTGCTAATGATACTTCTGACCCTGTTGCTATTAGTATTCTTCCAAAATCTTTATCCGTCTCGTAAGATACATATGCTCCCTTTGATACTTCTTCCATTGATGAGCCTTCTGTTACATTCAGATT
>JAITVW010000235.1 GCA_031285605.1 Fusobacteriales bacterium
ATGAAGAATGGGCAGCCTTTTTTGTAAAGAACAACTTTCTTGTAGGAATTTCACTTGACGGTAATAAAAATACACACGACTTCCACAGAATTAATACTGAAACCAAAGGCTCTTTCAATGAAATAATGAAGAATACAGATATATTTAATAATTATAATGTAGAGTATAATATACTTACGGTAGTCACGGACGAGCTTGCTTCCGCTGCCGAAGATGTCTATAATTTCTTTAAGGAAAATAACTTCAGGTATCTCCAGTTTATACCCTCAATAAACAGTTTTAATTCAGATAAAGCTCCCTTTTTAAGTCCTTCTTCCTACAGCTTTTTTCTGAAAAAACTGTTTGATTTATGGTATGAAGATTTCATGTCAGGTACCTATATCAGTATCAGAGACTTTAATAACTATATCAATATGCTGAAAGGTTATCCTCCGGAAAACTGTGCCATGAAAGGACGCTGTGAATTTTATTATCTTCTGGAAGCTGACGGAAGTGTATATCCCTGTGACTTTTATGTTTTGGATGAATGGAAAATAGGCAATATCTCAGAAAATTCTTATTCAGACATAAAAAAGAACCCCAAAATAAAAGATTTTGAACAAATGTCGTATACTTTGGATAAAAAATGTACCGTCTGTGAGTTTCTTTATATATGCAGAGGCGGATGCAGAAGGTATAGAGAACAAAAAAATGCTTTCGGAAAAAGCTTTATCGGACTAAATTATTTTTGTGACTCATATAAGGAGTTCTTCTCTTATTCACTGAAAAGGATGAATACTATTGCCGGAATGTAATTATTCCACAGAAAGTATCTTAAATCAAAGCTGTTTTACAAAATAAATTTTTATTTCAATAAAATATTTGCAGACCGCTTATTTTAATAGAATGAGCGGTCTGCTTTTTTTCGTATTCCGGTTTTTACTGCAAAAAATTTATCTGTAAGGCTCATAATTAGGAAGCTTTGACTGATATTCCCTTAATAATGTAATTTTATTTTCAGAGTCAAACGAAATAACGGATATGCCGTTAAATTCCTCTTCCTTATTATCATATATACATTTAAAAAACCATTCACAAATCACTGTTTTATCATTATGTATAAACTGAAATATCTTCCATTCCAAAACAGAACCATGCTCATTCCAGTTATCAAACCACTTAGTAATATTATCCAGACCTCTGTACAAAGGACCGTATGATTCCACATAAACAGCATTTTCAGCAAAAGTTTCCGATAACACCGAAACCTCCCCTGTTATCCACGAATCAAAATATCTTCTTATTATCTGTTCTTTTTTATTCATATACCCACCTCTGATTATTAAATCTTTCATTAGAATATTTTACTTAAAATTTCGTTATTTGTAAAGTTTATAAATTCAGATATCTTCTTAAATAACTTATTTTCCGCTGTCTCCGTAGTTTGACAGAACTCTCGCGCTGGGATCATCAACTCTGCATCCTTCCCATTCCCGGTTAGGCATCCAGAAATCTTTTACCCAATCCGCATTTCCCGGATAAAACTCTTCAAAAATTTCTCTGTATAAAAGCGACTCTTTGGTAAATGGTGTTTTGTAAGGATATTTATCCGCAGCATTTTTCAAGTCTTCTTCTGAATACTTCGCTTCGGCATATTCTTTCAGATAATCAACCATAGAATGCCCCACAGCATCGCTAAAAGCCGCTTTCTCTCTGTAAAGTATACTGTCCGGAAGATACTCTGCCCCTTCAAAGGCTTTTCTTAAAAGGTATTTTCCTTTATTATACTTATTCATTTTCTTTTCAGGATTTACACTCATTACATAATTTACAAAATCAATATCTCCGAAAGGCACTCTTGCTTCCAGTGAATGGGCAGCAATACATCTGTCTGCCCGCAATACATCATATAAATAAAGCTCCTTGATTCTCTTCTGTGCTTCTTTCTGAAACTCTTCAGGTGTCGGTGCAAAATCTGTATATTTATATCCAAAAATTTCATCACTTACTTCTCCTGTCAGCAGAACCTTTAAGCCTGTATTTTCATGTATATATTTACATATAAGAAACATGCCTATACTTGCCCTTACTGTTGTTATATCCCAGCTTTCAAGGTGATATATTACATCTTTTAACACTCCCAAAACATCGTCTTTGGCAATTCTTACCTCTGTATGTTCCGTCCCGAGATATTCTGCCACTTCTCCTGCGTACTTCAAGTCTATCGGATCTGTTTCCATACCTATAGCAAAAGTTTTTATCGGTTTTTTCAGATGTTTCTGTGCTATTGCACACACCAGCGATGAATCCAGTCCCCCGCTCAAAAGAAAACCTACAGGTGCATCAGAGTGAAGCCTTTTTATCACTGCAGCTTCTAATTTATCCTTTATCTTTTTTGTTATAGATTCTGTTTCCTCATCGATTATTACTTTAGGATCAGCTATGTCATTGTAGCTGTGAAACTCCCCGTTTTTATAATAATGTCCCGGAGGAAACGGCTTTACGCCATTGCAAAAGTCTATAAGACCTTTTGCCTCACTTGAAAATGAAATTTTTCCTGTTTCTTTTTCAAAACCGTAAAATAAGGGTCTTATTCCTATCGGATCTCTGGCTGCCATTATCTCTCCGGTTTTTCCGTCATATAATACCATTGCAAATTCTGCATCAAGCATTTTTACCATAATCTCTATTCCGAATTTCTCATAAAGCGGAAGAAGCACTTCACAGTCACTCTCTGAATGAAATTCATATATATCCTTTACTGATTTTTCCAGTTCCTTATAGTTAAATATTTCTCCGTTACACATTAATTCACTGCCGTTATGCATAAACGGCTGATTTCCTCTGTTACTCAGATCCATAATTGCCAGCCTGTGAAAGCCCCATACTCCGCCTCTCTGTATTGTTACGCTTTCATTATCCGGACCTCGGTGATATATTTTCTGAAATCCTTTATCAAATTCTTTCTGCTTTGTCCCTTCGTATGATGTAAATACAAATCCACACATTTTGATCACTCCCTGTAATTTAATTTATGCATCGAATACAAAAAACCCGCATTACGGGTTCACCTATATAACTAAAATTGAATAATCTACATTTATAGAAATAACAGAATAGTCTCTGCTGTATTTAGTTACATGGTACGGAAATACTTCTTTGAGCACTCGATACCCGCCAATTCTAACGTCATTGGTCTACGTCCCAGCCTACTAACAATACGTTTTCGGTAGACAGCTCCAAGGTGTTCTTCACTTTAGACTCTGCTAATCAGGCTCTCACCATCCCTAATTCGCTCAAAGCTT
>JAITVW010000281.1 GCA_031285605.1 Fusobacteriales bacterium
CTGTAGTTTATAACAGAATATCAAGAAAATATAATATTTTGTATATAAATAAAGAGATAGAGATAAAGCAGTATCATGAAGGCGGACTTACCAGCGGGTATAACAGACTCTTGATGAATAATCCCAGAGGAAGCGCTCTTTATCATAACGAGAGAAATTTTTTTAAGATGTCATTCCGGGATAAAATATTAAATAATGCTGTTTATTATAAATTTTCAAGAACGGCCGGGAAAAATATAAGGGAAATATTCTTGGATTCAAAAGCGGTGTTTTATTTAGCTGCAGCTCTGCCGGCAGGTGAGTATATGTTTCGGCGTGCTGAAAAAGATACCGGAAAGTAAATTTTGATTTTAAAGAGTAAAAAATGAAAAAAGTGCTGAGGGAGTAAGGATAAAATGAAAAAGGTTTATATTTTTTTACTGACAGCTTTATTAGGTTTGGTATTATCCTGTGAAAAAACCGGAAAGCCTGCAGATGTAGAGCCGCCTCATGAGACTGAAAAGAAGAAAGACAGACTTGTAATAAGAGGGACAGAAGAACCGGTATCGGTAAATCCTAATTTATCACAGACTCCAACCGGAATAGTGGTTAATTCCTTTTTAAATGAAGGACTTACTAAAATAGGAAAAGACGGAACGCTTGTTCCCGGTCTTGCGGAAAGATGGGAAGTAAGCAGTGACGGAAAAGTCTGGACATTTTATTTGAGAGATAATTTGAAATGGTCAAACGGAGATATTATTACTGCAAATGATTTTAGATTCTCATGGATAAATGTTTTGAATCCTTCCACAAAGGCAGAATATGTAAATTTTTTGTATATAATAAAGGGAGCCAAGGAATACAGCAGACATAATGGAAAGCCTGCAGATGTGGGAATAAAGGCTGTTAATAACAAAACTCTGGAAATAACCCTGACCAGACCGGCAATGTACTTTCCGTTATTACTCGCACATCCTGTATTCTTTCCTGTTAGTGAAAGATTTTATCTGGGTTCAAAGGAAGATTTTGGCACAAGACCTGAAACTATAACGTCAAGCGGGCCTTATACACTAAGAGAGTGGAACACTGGAAATGATCTGCTCATGGTAAAAAATCAGTACTACTGGGATAAAAGGAATATAAAGCCTGAGGAAATAGAAATAAAAATTATTTCTGACCAGCGAAAAGCAATGGATGCATTTAATTCCGGCGAGGTAGACATAGTAAATCTGGAACAGGAACTGTATCAGGAATATAAAGATGATCCGAGACTACGGAAATATCCAAACGGGCGTATATTTTATGTTTCATTTAATGTTAAAGATAAGATATTTGAAAATTCCAAGATAAGAAAAGCAGTAGAATTGAGCATAGATAAAAAAGAATTGACAGATATAGTACTGGAAGGAAGCGGACAGCCTGCGGACAGATTTATACCGTCTATAATCCCGGGGTTTGAAGATGAAGAAAACGATAAAAAGGCTGGAAATTCTGAAAAAATCTACGGTTATGCTCCCAATAGAGCAAAAAAACTGTATAAAGAAGGACTTAGAGAGCTGAAAACAGAAAAACTTCCTGTAATAAAGCTTTTGATAAAAGAAGATTATGCAGACAGAAAAATTGCCGGTTACTTGAAAACAAAGCTTAAAGAAAATCTGGATATGGATATAGAAATAGTAACCAGTGATAAAGACAGCTATGTATTAAGGCTTTGTGACGAAAAGCCCGTTTATGCAGATCCAATGGGATATTTGAAAATGTTTAGAACAGACTATAAAGATAATTACGGATTTTATTCCAATCCTAAGTATGATAAGTTAGTGGATAAAGTTAATATAGAGATGTATAATAAAGAGAGGATAAAATTTGCCAAAGAGGCTGAAAAAATACTTATGAAAGATGTGCCGGCAGTATTTTTATTTTTTCAGGAAAGAAAAATAATGGTTGATTCGAGGGTTAAAAATATATATTTCATAAGCTTTGGCATGGAATATTATGTGCCGGAAGCTGAAATGACAGAATAAGGGGAAGAATACATAAAACTTTGGTATTGCTAACCGGAATCTTTGTTTTTTATGAAAATATCAAAGGATAAAAAGAATTATTACAAAAACGGTGAAAAAATGATTTTATAGGAAGTAGAAAAATTTTTTAAGATAAAAAACAGGAAATAAGAAAAAGGAGAAAAATGGGTTTTGGAAAGATTTTGAAATGTAAAAGCTGCGGCTCTGAATATGACATGTGTCTGGGGGAGTCAGAAGAGGGAGAAACAGAAACTGTTTTGTTTTGCACAATTTGTGGATCTTTTGGACATAAGAGCGATCTTGTGGGTAAAGAAACCGTCTGCTGTGGAAAGTCCATGGAAAAAATAACGGAACTGGGGGAGCTGGATAAAAGAATAAAAAAATTCAGATGTCCCGGATGCGGAAAAAGAGACATTACAGATACAGAGGAATTATTTTCATGGGAATAGCAAACAGGAGGTATTATGAGAATAAAAATAGAAAAAATAACATTTTTTGATTTTCTGTTAACGAAAATGAGTACAGATAAATTAAATATAACAGCTTCGTTTTTAATAGTATATGCTTATGTTATGTTGGAACTGAGATATAATATGATGATGTCCATGGGTGTAAAAGTAACTGCGGGAATATTAATCGGTGCAGCGGTAACTGCATTTATATACGGTCTTTTATATTTTTTGAAATTCAGAAAGCTGAAAGGAGAAAATCCCGGAAT
>JAITVW010000038.1 GCA_031285605.1 Fusobacteriales bacterium
CTGTTTTCAAGAGCGTCATAAGCCCTGAAAGTCATATCCCCTTTTTTTCCCGGACCTATTCCCACTATATAAATTTTTGCCATTATTTTTTTACCTCCGCTTTTATTTCTTTTCTGTATATTTTTCAGCTTATAAAGCTTCTTCGTAGATTGATATTGTTATACCATTATAAATCAGTTTTCTCGCAATAAATCCTCCGTTTTTTTCAGATGCCAGATAAGCACACGGTTCTGACACCGCACTCACTCCTGTCTGAGTTTTTACAAATTCCGATTCTTTATATACCTTACCTTCCAGCTCAAGTATTTCTTCCTGTGAAAAAAATACCAGCTCCTTCCCCAGTTCATGAAAAGCTTCCAGAAGCCCTTTTTCATCTTCTTTCAGCCATGCAGAAGCTCCTTTTTTCACAGAATCGGATTCCAGATTAGACCGGTTCAGTGCATCATTTACAGCATGTAATATCTCTGCTCTACCTGTATCTCTTTTACAGCCGATTCCTATGATAATATTTCTTGGAATAATCTTGCTTATCTCTATATTTTTTCTGTTTGATATCACAATTGCCCCGGAAACATTCTCATCTTTCTGCGTTATATTTTCAGGCAGTATAAGCCTTACCTTTTCACCGTTCACTATTAATGCAGTTACCTTTTTGGCACCTTCCAGCTCAGCAAGTCCTGCATCCAGTTTCTGCGACAAAGTGTCTGCCGCTATTTTTCCTCCTACATCAGAAGCTGTAGTAATTACCGGAATACTTCCCAACATTTCTGCAAGATAACGGCATTCCTCATTAGCTCCCCCCAGATGTCCCGACAACAAAGAAATAATAAATTTTCCCTGTTCATCTGCCACCAGTACCGCGGGATCATTAACCTTGGAATCCGGCAGACCGTCTATTACCCTTACTGCTATTCCTGCTGCAGTAATGAACACATGCAGATCATATATATTAAATGTCTCTTTTACAGTCTCTTTCATTGTCCCCTGCATTATCACATAATCCTGTTTTTCTGTATACTCCGCTATACGATTGGATATATACAGGTCTGTATCGTATCTTTTGTCTGTCTTTATTTTTTCAGCCAGCTTCAGGGCATTTTTACTTACACAATAAACAGCTGTTTTCATTTACCGATTCCCTTTCTATACTCATGTGTAAAGCTTTTATCATACAGCTTTGATTTGGAATACTTATCGCCCATAAACCATCCTACAAGAATCTGTGCAGTTTTTGTTATGTTCTCTTTTTTTACAAGCTCTGCTATATTTCCCAGTGTTCCCTGTATTATTTTTTCGTCAGGCCATGTTGCTTTCTGTATTACTGCTGCAGGGGTTTCCTTTTCATAATACCTGCCAAGTCTTTCCACTACACTGTCTATCATCTGAACAGACAAAAATATTGCCATTGAAGCTTTATGACTTGCCAGTGATTCGAGACTTTCCTCCTCAGGCACAGGAGTTCTCCCCTCAAGTCTTGTACATATCACAGTCTGGCTTACATCAGGAAGAGTAAACTCCTTTTTTATCGCTGCAGCTGATGCTGTGAATGAACTAACTCCGGGAATTACCTCATATTCTATCCCATGCTCATCCAGAATATCCATCTGCTCTCTTATTGCTCCATATATACTCGGATCTCCCGTATGTACTCTTGCCGCTGTCTTATTATCCTTTATCCCTTTTACAATCACTTCCATTACCTCATCCAGATTCATTTCCGCTGAATTATATATTTCGGCACTGTCCTTGTGACAGGCAATAATGTCTTTATTTACAAGCGAACCGGCATAGATTATTATATCCGCCTTCTCTATCGCTTTCTTCCCTTTCACAGTAATTAAGTCGGGATCTCCAGGTCCTGCTCCTATGAAATAAACCTTTTCCACTTTTTTAGTCCTCCTTTTTTTAATATTAAAGTGGAAAAATAATGAACCTTTTCAGTATTTGCCACATCTGTGATTATTTTCTCGTTTTCTTTTCCACAATTCGATATTAATATGGAATTTTCAAGATTCTCCGTATCTTCCAGTGCTTTTTTCAGCCTTTCAAAATTCCTGCTTAACTTCATAAAAACAATATTGGTATTATTCTCTATTTCCTTATAAATATCTGTATTTTTATTTAATGATACTATCTTAAGATCTTCATCCCCTATTACAAGCGGAATATTCAGCCTTGAAGCCATACTTCCGAATGATGTAATCCCGGGAACTGTTTCTACCATTTCAGTTTCTTCAAGATGCTCCAGAATATATGTATAAGTACTGAAAACCATAGGATCGCCTATTGTAAGAAAAACTACATTCTTCCCCACTTCCAGTTCTTGCCTGATTACTTCTGCATTTTCCTTTCTGATTTTTTCTTTTTCCTTTACATCTTCAAGCATTGGAAACTCCAGAAAAAGCTTTTCGGTATTTTCTCTCAGATAATCCTTTACTATTTCAAATGCTGTACTTCCTTCACTTTTCCTAGCTTCAGGCAATACAAGAATATCAGCTTCCTTTAATATTCTCACTGCTTTTAGTGTAAGCTCCTCATCATCACCTACACCTACGCCTACTCCGTAAAATTTTCCCTTCATTCTATCACCTTTCTGCTGAAATTATATATACTGGATTTTCTGCAACCATCATATTAAAATCCTTTATTGTTTTACTTCTGCTTATCATCATCTGAGTTATTTCTATATTTCTAAATCCTGTTTTTTTCAAGCTTTCCAGTGCAGTAAAAATATTTTCCAAAACAATAAAATTCAAAACAATTTTTCCGCTTGTATTTAAGTATTCATACGAATATCTTATTATCTCATTTAAATTTCCTCCTGAACCGCCTATAAATATCTTATCTGCTTTTACTTTGTTCATATCTTCAGGAGCCTTGCCTATTATAAGCTTCATATTGGAAATACGGAATTTCTTCATATTTTCTTTTATCAAATCCGCTGCTTCCTGTTTTTCTTCTATGGCATAGACCATTCCCTTTGAGGCAAACCGTGCCATTTCTATAGATACAGAACCTGTTCCCGCACCTATATCCAGACAGATATCAGTATCCCTCATATCCAGCTTTGCTATGCTTACAGCCCTTACTTCCTCCTTTGTCATAGGGACTTTTCCTCTTAAAAATTCACTGTCTTTTATGTGATACATATCTCTCCCTACATTTCAAAATTTAATATTTTATTCTTTTATTAATGCAGTGTACCCAAGCGGATAGAATTCGTTCACTTTACTAACACTACCACATTAATCCCGAATTTATAATCAAAATTATATAAATTTTCAGGAAAAAACTCCCATATTTTTTCATTTTCATAGGACAAATTTTCCCCCACAAAGATTTTTACATTATTCTGTTTATTCCTAAAAAGCTCTTCTGCTATTCTCTGCGGCGTAAACTTACTGTCTGTTAATAATCCCATCTTATTATAAACATTCATTTTTTCCGTGAAATCAAACTCTTTACCGTGAAGACTGGAAACAAAAGCATCATACCAATGCATTCCGAGTCTGGCAAACATATACTGTACGGAAGAAATACCGGGTATGACCTCCAGTTCTTCCCTGCCGAAAATATTTTCCAGATAATTCAGCATACTGTAAAATCCCGGATCGCCTGATACTATTACGGTTATTTTTTTCATTCTGTTTTGTTTCATATACTCTGTAAGTTCTGCAAGACAGCTGCCTATATATTTTATTTCTTTTCCTTCCAAAAGCTCCTTAATGCTTTCTATATTCCTCCTGCCGCCGATTAATATTTCGGAATCTGCTACCGCTTTTCTCACTGCCGGCAGAATATATTCGGGATTTCCCGGTCCGAGCCCTGCCACTTTTATATTCTTCATATTATAATTTCCATCCTTTACTTCGCCCCAGCTCTCTTCCTCCTGAAGCAAACATCAAAGTTTCCACGTATATTTCCGCACCGTTTCTTCTTACATATTCCTGACATTTTTCTTTTGCCTTTTCCGCAAGCAGGTTAAATGTTTCCTTTTTGGTTACATAATTAACAGCCTCTTCCGTGGTATTGGAATTTAATATTTTCAGCAGTTTCTTTCTCTTTTCCCCTGCAAGCAGTGCATTTGCTGTTAATATTTCCAGTTTGGCATCAGACATTCTGCTGTGTGTATGAAATATCCCGCCTGCTACCTTTACAAACTTCCCTAAATCTCCGGCAAAAAAGATTTTTTTTACCCCGTATTCACATGCTCTGTCAAGCATAAAGCCTATAAAATTACTTATTACAAGTATTTTCTCCTCATCTATATCAAACTTTTCCTTCATAAATCTTTTTCCATGGTTGCCAAATACAAAAATTACTTCTTTTTCAGAATTTTCAGCCAAAAGCATTTTCAGTTCTATGGCAAGTGAATCTTTAAAAGCTTCTTCCGACATGGGCTTTACTATTCCCGTTGTTCCTAATATCGAAATTCCGCCCAGAACACCGAGCTTGGGATTTAATGTTCTTTTGGCAATTTCTTCCCCTTCGGGTACAAATATTTCCACATCCACGCCTTTACCAGCCGGAAGTTCTTTCCGCACTTCATTTTCTATCAT
>JAITVW010000141.1 GCA_031285605.1 Fusobacteriales bacterium
TTTTGTTTATGTTTTATTATTTTTTCTCTTATTTCATTTGATAGTGGATTTGCCATTTTTTTCTCCTAACTTTTCTTTATATTATATCTTTATGTCTATAAAAAGTTTAGTTGCTATAACAGTAAGTAGAATATATTTAAGCACTAAAAATAAAAATAGTATATTTGTATTTACAATTTTTAAAACATAGTGTATAATATACGTAATTTTACTTTTGTCTATAAGTAAAAAATGAATTAAACTATTTGATTGAAGTGAATTTTGACTTCTGATATACAGAATGTTTATTTACCGGTATTATACGGAGAAAGAAGTATAGTATAAGATTTAGTTACATAGGCAAAAAAATAAGGAGAAGAGTATGAAAAAGATGATTCTGATTCTGTTTGTTATAAGTTTTTTCAGTTTTTCAGGTGAAATAGAAATGGTAGCCTATATGAAAAAAAATAATTCCAGATTATCAGAAAAAGAGGCCGGAGATATTTATAAAAATGTAGTCCGTTATTCTACAGAATATGACTTTGACCCGATACTTGTGTTCTCTGTTATGAAAACAGAAAGTAATTTCCGTCATTCCACGGTGTCTACAGCGGGAGCAAAAGGACTAATGCAGTTAATGCCTGAAAATTTTGAAGAATTTAAAGTAGATAACAGTATAAGGGGAAATATAAAAGGCGGAATAAAACATTTGAAAAGAGACTACGATAATACACAAGACGTTACCAAGACACTTATATGTTATAATGCAGGCTGCGGCAGACTGCGGAACAATAAGTGGAGAAAGATCAGGGAGACCAGAAATTATATAAAAAGAATAAATGCTGTATATCCTGAAATAAAAAATATCTATTATGTAAATGTAGAAAATCCTTTTGCTTCCGGTATATCGGCAAACGGTCCGGCAGTAATAGGAAGCTGTAAGATACCGGACAGCATAAAAAATGAAAATTATACGAAAAATAAAGAGTACTTGCACTGGCGAGAGTCTTATATATGAAAGGAAGCCGCAAAAATTATCTGTATAACAGCAGCTTTGTCCTCGGTTTTAATGGTTTTCGGATATATAATAAAAAATATCAGAAATACCAAGCTGGACAAAGTAAGAAGAGAAAACATAAAATTACAGCAGCAAAGATTAAAGATGGTAGAAAAAAGTGTATTAAGACAGCAGAAGGAAGTAAAGAAGAGTATTATAGCTAAAAGATATTGATTAATTAAGACAGGAAGCTTTCTGTATATACAGAAGGCTCTTTTTTTATGATAATAAAATAAAAAGGAAACTATCCGGGAAACGGGAAAGTTTCCCTAACCGATATGTAGATTTAAACAGTGCTGATTACTTTACAGATATGCTCCTTAAAGCAGGAGGAATTCCCATATTATTTAAAAATGAGGTTTTATTTTTAATTAAGCAATTTTTTACAATAAAGAAAAATATAAATTCTATATAATATATTTATCAAGAAAGTATTGGAGGAATTAAAATGAATTCAAAAGAAATATTTGATATGTTTAACAGCGGAAAATTAACAGGTACAGGGATATCATTCGGCGATATTCCATGGTATCCGCATTCAAAATTTGAAGGAGTGGAAATGAAGAATATTATTACTTCCGGAGAAACAGGAGGTAAATTCAGCTTTCATCTTGTGAAAATAGCCCCTGATAAAAAAATCGGACTGCATATTCATAAAGATCAGCTGGAAACACATGAGGTTATATATGGGAAAGGAACATGCAAAATAAGCAGCAAGGAGTTTGAGTATGAACCGGGGACTGTCTCTATATTTCCGGCTAACACAGAACATGAAATAACAGCCGGTTCGGAGGGACTCTGTATTTTTGCTAAATTTATACCGGCACTGTGCTGATTTTATAATATTTGTGATACTATTTTAAAAGATTTTTTATAAGCTGACGGTGTAAGTCCGATGATTTTTTTGAAATATCTGATAAAATGGCTTTGATCAAAAAAACCGGTTTCTATTGCAAGAACGGCAAGATTTTCAGAATTATTAAAAATTCTCTGGGCTTTTCTGATTTTATTTTGAATTTGAAACTGATGTGGTGTTAAGCCAGTTTCTTTCTTAAATTTTCTTATAAAATGGTACTTGCTCATATATGCTGATTTTGCCATTTTCTCAATATTTACAGCTGTTTCTGGAGAAAATTCCAATATTTGCTGCAGTTTTTTTATTTGCGGAGTCATATATTTATATGTAGAAAAATGTTTGCAGTATGAGAGATTTTCTGCCAGCAGTGAAAGCTGTGCACCGCTCAAAGAACCAAAATTAAATGTCTTAGTATATAAGAAAATTATTCGGTTTATGATTTTATTTATATCAATTTCCGAAATTTTATTTTTATTTATGCATATAGTCAAAAGAGAAGCCGCTCCTATGGAATCCAATGCATGCGGAACATATGGGGGGATAATGAAAGTCTGACCGGCAGTATATACAGAGGAGTATCCGTCTTTACAGAGTCTGATATTTCCGCTTAAAATTATCCCGATTGAAAAAATACTGGAATGATTATGCAAAGGATAGGAAAGAGATGAGTTGGTATATATAACCAGTTCTGTTTCCGAAACTTCATCATAGATATAATAGGAATTTTTATTCATATTGAGGTGCTCCTTGTATAATGTATTTAGGTCAATAAGGCAACCCATAATCCTTAACTGGCTGTATAATACAAGTATTGCATAATTAAATTAATTAGGCAGAGGTATGTCGTTTGCTCCTTGAAACTATAAGGCAGTGACGTTTATCAGATTAATGGTTCTACCTAAAATTTTTTATGTAAAAGATTTTATGTTTTTCTTAGGTATTGATATTGCTTAAGACTCTCATACTGATTTTTTCTTAAATTCGGACAATATATTAAAATAAAAAACGTCATTTTTAGATGTTTTTTACTATGCGGTACAACATAAGAAAAAGTCTATGACCCCAGTCTTGGAAGCGGATCTATTGTTTCACCGGCAAGCAGTTTTTTAAAGCTCTTTCGCAGATTTTCGGAAATTTCTTCTACCTGAAGAATTTTTTTTATTGCTTCTTTGTTTGTAGTATCATTATGCAGTATCTGATTAGTAAATTCTATACTTATATTATGAGAATTTTTTTCAATAAGTTTTATCTGATCAGTTACATTTAGATTTCCTTCTTTTAATACACGCGCATAATAACCGGTAAAACCTGAATCCTGAGTAAGATAAGACATTTTTTGGATATTGTGAATATAAGTCAGTTTGAAACACGGCTGTCTCGGCTGGCTTATCTGGAGGATCACTTCACCTATCTGAAAAATATCACCGATACAGACATTCTTTTCAGTCATTCCTTGAACAGTAAGATTTTCACCGAAAGAATTTTCCGGCATTTTTTTATTTAATGTTTTCTCCCAGTATTCATAATGTTCAAAAGGATATATGCAGACAGCCTTGTCCACACCGCCGTGAATCACTTTCTCAGCCTGTTCATCGCCGGTAATGCCTAACTTATGAATAAAAACATTATCAAAGACAGGGGACTTTTTAAGAGCAGTTTCTATAATTACACCATTGAAATCATAAGTTTTTGTCTTTCCTATATTTACAGATATTAATTTCATAACTAATCCTTTCTTAATTTTTTTCAATTATAACATTTATTGAAGAAATTTAAAATAAAATTTTGGAAATTAAGTAACATCAATGGAAAAATAAAAAACAGACATATTGACCTAAAGTTAAAATTATACTATAATACAGGTAGTGCAGTGTCCTATTCATGATTAGCTAAATGCTGGTATTTTTAGGGTCTGCAGCATTATTGCCAGTTCTTGTTAACAGTACTGTATCTATGTCAATTAGCGGAATATCTGCCGCAGTTTGGCTAAAGATAAACGGGATTCTGTCTGGTATTGTGTTTGATTAATTAATGAATTGAATGCAGCACTAGGAAAAGATTTCATACAAATATGTTAACAAGAAAGGAAATAAATATGAAAAAATATTATGCCGAATGTTTGGGGACATTCACTTTTGTTTTATTTGGCTGTGGTTCTGTTGTTTTTGCCAAAAATGAAGTAGGGCAGTTGGGAATTGCTTTTGCCTTCGGGCTTAGCATTATTGCAATGGCTTATTCTATCGGGTCTGTGTCAGGATGCCATATTAATCCGGCTGTTACAATAGGTGCATGGATAAGCAGCAGAATAGAAAAAAAAGATGTACTGCCTTATATTGCTGCCCAGTTGATAGGAGCAGTTATTGCTTCGGGGCTGATATATATGATAGCTTCAGGTTCACCTTATTACAGTAATCTTGACGGGCTCGGGCAAAACGGTTTCGGCTATGGCTATGGAGGGGAATATAATGTATATTCGGCAGCTGTTTTTGAATTAGTGGCTACATTTATTTTCGTCTTTGTAATTCTGGGAGCTACACATAAAAATTCAAATACAAAATTTGCAGGACTGGTTATCGGGCTTACTCTTGTTATGATACATATTATAGGAATACAGATTACGGGAGTTTCTGTAAATCCGGCACGTAGTTTCGGACCTGCTTTATTCAGTATTACAGCATTGGCACAATTATGGCTGTTTATTATTTTTCCGCTGGCGGGAGGCGCACTTGCAGGGTTTGTTTATAAAAAATGTTTAATATTTGATACAGAAAGTTAATAAAATAATATAACGGGTCTGAGATTTTTCAGACCTTTTTAAGTGATTATTTTTTATAATAAGCTTCATTCAGAGTCTATATAATAAAAACCTGTTTATAAATGTATCTAAAAAAATACAAATTATACTAAGGTAGTAAAAAAATATAATCTCAGAGAATAAAATCATAAATTTATATATACCGGTGTAAAGAAATAGACTTCTATTATTTAAAAAA
>JAITVW010000167.1 GCA_031285605.1 Fusobacteriales bacterium
ATAATATCCTTTATGTATGGGTGGAATCCACGTTTATGAAAGAAAAAGTAGAACAGAGATACAAGCTGAATATGATGGAGATAATCAACGATATACTTATGATGGAAGCATCACAGAGAATCAATATTATATTTGAACTGAAACAGGCAGCAGAGGAAAAGTTTGAAAATTATATATCAGTAATGGATACTCAGAAAAAACTGATAAATAATCTGAATCAGAGATACAGATTTGAAAACTTCGTGGTGGGTAAAGGAAATGAGCTGGCCAATGCAGCATGTATAGCAATATCGCAAAATCCGGGAATAGTGTATAATCCTTTATTAATATACGGAGGTTCGGGACTGGGAAAGACGCATCTGATGCATGCGGTGGGAAATGCCATTTTGGATAAAGATCCTAATAAAAAAGTACTTTACTGTACTTCTGAAAATTTTAATAATGAATTTATAAACTCGCTGAGAGCAGGTCAGTTTGCAAATGTACAGAATTTCAGGGATAAATTCAGAACACTGGATATATTATTAATTGATGATATACAATTTTTTGAAAAAGTATTCGGACAAGGAACAGGGAGTGTGGAGGAAGAGTTCTTCCATACATTTAATACTCTTCAGGAACTGGGAAAACAAATAATCATGTCAAGTGACAGACTTCCGAGGGAAATAAGGAATCTTTCCAAAAGAATAGAATCGAGATTTGACAGCGGGCTGTCTGTAGATGTACAGAAGCCGGATTATGAAACAAGACTTGCAATACTGAAAAATATAGCAGATTCTAAAAGTGTAGTAATATCGGATGAAGTTCTGGAATTCATATCAAGCTCTATAAGCTCCAATATAAGGGAACTGGAAGGAGCACTTACAAGGGTAATTGCCAGATCTACACTTTTACGAAAGGCTATAACGCTGCAGCTGGTACAGGAGGATCTTGCAGATCTTCTGAAAAAACAGCAGTCTAAAATAACTGCAAACAAGATAATTACCACAGTATCAGGATATTATTCAATTCCCCTTGATGAGATGAAAGGGAAGAAGAGACAGCAGGAAATAACAAATGCCAGACAAATAGCAATGTTTTTGCTGAAGGATCAGCTGGATCTGAATCTGACTACCATAGGAGGTCTGTTCGGGGGAAGGGATCACAGTACGGTAATAAGCAGTATAAGAAAGATAGAAACAAGAATGAAGGAAGAAATAGTATTTAAAAAAGAGATAGATAATATAAAACAGAAAATAGTGGAATAAAAAAATAATTCTGACCTTTTTTGGGACAGTATAATTTAAAAAATATAAAATAATCTCATAAGATGAAAAGCGGGGATAAAAATGAAAGAAGTAGAAATAAAAACAGAATTTATAAAACTGGATCAGCTTTTGAAATGGGCAGGGATGGCCGGTGACGGCGGAGAAGCCAGATACCATATTCTGGAAGGGAATGTCAAGGTAAACGGCGAAACAGAAAAAAGACGCGGGAAAAAAATCTATGAAAATGATATAATAGAACTTGACGGAGAAAAAATAAAAATAGTAAGAGGTTAGTATGAAACTTAAACAGTTAAGTTTGAATAACTTTAGGTGTCTGGAAAATAAAAAAATAGAATTTGATCCGGATTTTAATCTCATATACGGTAAAAATGGACAGGGAAAAACATCATTGATTGAAGCTGTCTATTTTTTGGGCACCGGAAAAAGTTTCAGAACCAAAAAGGTAAAAGAGCTGACTTCATATAATAAAATAAGGACTATTGTTTACGGAAATTTTGAATCAAAATTGTCCGGAAAAATAATAGCAATTGATTTTAATAATGATAAAAAAGAATATTATGTGGATAAAAATAAGACAAAATACATAGATTATGTAGGAATACTAAACGTGATTTCTTTCATACCGGAAGATATAGAAATAATAACAGGAAATCCGTCAGTGCGCCGAGGTTTTTTTAATTATGAGATTTCCCAGACTAAAAATATATATTTAAAAACACTGATTGATTTTGAAAAAATACTGAAAACGAGAAACAAGCTTATAAAAGAAAGAAAAACAAACAAGGAACTTTATCATATATATAATGAAAAATTCATAAATGAAGGGTCAAAAATAATTCTGATGAGGAAAGAGTACGTAAAAAATATATCCAGACTTTTGAATCTTAATTACAGAAAGCTTTTTGATGCTGATTCCGAGCTAAGGTTAAAATATGATTCTTTTATAGATAACATTGATAAAATGACATTGGAAGAGATAAAAGAAAAATTCAGGGCAGAAGCAGTAAAAAAGCATGACAGGGAAAAAAGATACGGTTATACCCTTGTGGGACCGCAGAAGGAAGATTTTGTCTTTGAACTGAACGGTAAAAATGCCAAGGCTTTTTCATCCCAGGGTGAGAAAAAATCAATTATCTTTTCACTGAAAATAGCTGAAATAGATATGCTGATAAAAGAAAAAAATGAAATTCCGGTATTTTTAATAGATGATATATCTTCATATTTTGACGAAATCAGAAAAAACAGTATTTTAAACTATTTTAAAGATAAAAATATACAGTGTTTTATTACTTCAACAGAGAAACTGGATATAGAAGGAAAAAAAATATATATAGATAAAGGGAGAATACTGTCGGATGAATAATAAGAAACTGAACAGAATAGGCGAGGTAAACATAAGCAGAATTACCGAAAATGACAGATATATGATACACATTATAAGGAAAAACTGGAAAAAAACAGTCGGGGATGTTATAGCGGAATATTCTTTCCCATCTTTTTTTAGTAAGGGAAAGTTAACTGTAATTGTGGAAAATAACCTTATTATGAGTGAGATGCAGATGTACAGGGAAACGATATTGGAAAATGTAAACGAAGAGTTTTATGATACTGCAGTAAGTGAAATTTATATAAAAAGCGGAAAGATATATAATAACAGAGATATTTATAAAGAGGATAAAGCGGCAGAAGAAACAGCGGAGATAACTGCCGAGGAAAAAGAAAAAATAGAAAGACTTTTTCCTGATGATGAAAATAATGAACTTGCAGAAAGAATAAAAAATATTGCATTAAACTCCAAGATTAATGAAAAAATACTTTTGAAAAAAGGATATATAGAATGTGAAAGATGTGGTGATTTATTTTTAGGCGAAGGTGAAATATGCATAAAGTGCAGAAATGAACTGGAAAATGAAAAAATGGGAAAAATAAAAAAACTTATAGAAAAAAATCCTGTAATAAGCTATAGAGAGACAGAAAGAAAAATAGAAGAACTTACAGAAAGGGAATTCTATAAAGCCAGAGATCAGCTGGCGGAAGATATTACCTTGTTTGTATCGGAGCTTATAGAGCAGAATAACCTGAAAGAAGCAGGGGAAGCTGCCGAAAAATATGCTTTGTACAGAACAGGGTCAAGTGAAGTATATATAATAAATAAAGTAAAAGAGGAGCTTTTGAACAGGCTTGCCAAATTTTTGAAACTGAGGGGAAGGATATAATGTGTATATTTATATCGAAAATAATAATTTTATACCTCTAAAAGATATAATACTTATAATAGAACATTCTGATTTTGTGAAAGATAAAAAAAACAGGGAATATCTGAATAAATACAGAAAAAAAATAATCAATCTGAGCAGTAAAGAGCCGAGAACAATAATAATGACCAATGAATTCATATATATAAGCTCTTATACTAACAGAGCGCTGAAGATGAGAGCAGAGGAAATGAAAAATCTGAAGAATCTGTAAGTGATTACACAGCCAAAAGAACATAAAGCTTTTGTTTTAACGGGGAAATCAAAGAGTTTCTTAAATGAAAATCTGAAAAAAATAAAGAGTTTAAATATATTTAAGTTTTTACATGTAAATATACCTAAGAGGCTTTAAAATCAACGGATTGATAAAAAACCGCAAACATGATAAAATATAAAGTATGGAAATATAGAACGGAGGAAAAAATGAGCGATAATTATAACGCGGAGAGTATAACGGTTCTTGAAGGACTTGAGGCCGTTAGAAAAAGACCGGGAATGTACATTGGTTCCACATCGGCCAAGGGACTTCATCATTTAGTCTGGGAAGTAGTTGATAATAGTGTCGATGAGGCTTTGGCAGGATTTTGCGACACTATAAAAGTAAGAGTACTGGAAGATAATATAATAGAGGTAATCGATAACGGGAGAGGCATCCCTGTAGAAATGCACGAAAAAATGGGTAAATCAACTCTTGAAGTAGTTTTAACAGTGCTGCATGCCGGAGGAAAATTTAATAATGATAATTATAAAGTTTCCGGAGGACTGCACGGAGTAGGAATTTCGGTAGTTAACGCTCTTTCTGAAACACTTGAAGCCATCATAACAAAAGACGGGAAAGTATGGTATCAAAAATATCACAGAGGAGTACCCGAAGAAGATATAAAACAGATAGGCGAAGCACCGGAAGATGTCCACGGAACTACGATAAGATTCCAAGCTGACGGAGAAATATTTGAAACATTGGAATATGATTATGAAATTCTGCTTACAAGATTAAAGGAAATGGCTTATTTAAACAAAGGCTTAAGAATAATTCTGAGTGATGAAAGACAGAAAGATAAACCGAAAACAGATGATCTGCATTTTGAAGGAGGAATAAGAGACTTTCTTTCAGAGATAGCAGATGATGAAAGAGTGCTGGATGATATAATATACATGGATGATTCGGTGGAGCTGGATAACAAAAAAAGAGTAGAAGTGGAAATCGCCATGACATACACAATTTCACAAAGAGAAATGGTTTATTCATTTGTAAACAATATAAATACCCATGAGGGAGGAACACATGTAAGCGGCTACAGAACAGCACTTACCAGAGTTCTTAATGAGATTTCCAAGCAGATGGGACTGGTAAAGGATAAGGACGGTTCTTTTCAGGGATCTGATGTAAGGGAAGGTCTGGTAGCCATCTTAAGCATAAAAATTCCGGAACCGCAGTTTGAAGGACAAACAAAGACAAAGCTCGGAAACAGTGAAATAACAGGAGTAGTATCCGGAATAGTGGGAAGCTCGCTTAAAATGTATCTGGAGGATCATCCTAAAGAAGCTTCAAACATAATAGAAAAGATATTAATGTCGAAAAAGGCAAGAGAAGCTGCAAAAAAAGCAAGAGAGCTTGTACTAAGAAAGAGTTCGCTGGAAGTAGGTTCTCTTCCCGGAAAGCTGGCAGACTGTTCATCAAAAGATGCTTCGGAATGTGAAATATACATAGTCGAAGGAGATTCGGCAGGAGGATCTGCAAAACAGGGAAGAGACAGAAGATTCCAAGCTATACTTCCTTTGAGAGGTAAAATATTAAACGTAGAAAAAGCAGGAATAGGAAGAGCTTTGGAAAATGCCGAAATAAGAGCAATGATAACTGCATTCGGAGCCGGATTCGGCGATGAAACGGATCTGGAAAAATTAAGATATCATAAGATAATAATCATGACTGATGCCGATGTAGATGGAGCACATATAAGAACACTGATGCTTACATTCTTTTACAGACATCTGAGAGAGCTGATAAATGAAGGTCATATATATATTGCACAGCCGCCGTTATATAAGATACAGGCCGGAAAGCAGATACAGTATGTATATTCGGATGAGCAGCTGCAAAGTGTCACAAAAGTAATGGATCAGGAAAATAAGAGATATGGTATACAGAGATATAAAGGTCTTGGAGAGATGAATCCCGAACAATTGTGGGAGACAACAATGGATCCTGAAGTAAGAACTTTGTTGAAAGTATCGCTGGAGGATGCTACATACGCAGATAAAATGTTTAATGTACTGATGGGTGATAAAGTAGAGCCTAGAAGACAATTTATAGAAGAACATGCACAGTATGTAAGAAACTTAGATATCTAAAGAAGAGGTGGATAATGTCAATAAAAGAAACAGAAATTCTGGCGGAAAAGCCGATATATATAGAAGATGAGATAAAAGCATCTTACCTTGATTATTCCATGAGTGTAATTGTAAGCCGTGCTCTTCCCGATGTAAGGGATGGTCTAAAGCCGGTTCACAGAAGGATTTTATTTGCAATGAATGAACTTGGAATGACCTATGATAAGCCGTATAAAAAGTCGGCCAGAATCGTCGGGGAAGTTTTGGGTAAATATCACCCGCACGGAGATTCGGCAGTATACGGAGCAATGGTAAGACTGGCTCAGGAATTCAATACCAGATACCTTTTGATAAACGGTCACGGAAACTATGGTTCGATTGACGGTGACGGAGCTGCGGCAATGAGATATACGGAAGCAAGAATGTCCAAAATATCAAACGAGCTGCTGGAAGACATAGATAAAAATACTATTGATTTCAGAAAGAACTTTGATGAAAGTCTGGATGAACCGACAGTACTTCCTGCTAAACTTCCAAATCTGCTTCTTAACGGAGCTACCGGAATAGCAGTAGGTATGGCTACTAATATACCGCCTCATAATGCAGGAGAGGTATGTGACGGAATAGTGGCAATGATAGAAAATCCTGATATAACAATAGATGAACTGATAACATATATAACAGGACCTGATTTTCCTACAGGCGGAATTATAAACGGAAGAAACGGAATAACAGAAGCTTATAAAACAGGAAGAGGAAAAGTAAGGGTAGCAGGAAAAATAAAGATAGAAGAAAGTAAAAACGGTAAGGAATCAATTATAGTAAATGAACTTCCTTATCAGGTAAACAAAGCAAGACTTATAGAGAGAATTGCAGAGTTAGTAAGAAATAAAAAGCTGACAGGAATATCTGATCTGAGAGATGAATCAGACAGAGACGGAATAAGAGTAGTAATAGAACTGAAAAGAGGCGAAGAAAGCGAATTAATACTTAACAGCCTTTATAAGTATACGGATCTGCAGAATACTTTCGGTATAATATTTCTGGCTCTTGTGGATAATGCACCAAGAGTTCTGAATCTGAAAGAAATACTTCAAAATTATCTGAAACACAGATATTCGGTAGTAACCAGAAGAACTAAATTCGAGCTGGATAAAGCCGAAAAAAGAGCACATATATTGGAAGGGTTTAAAATAGCTCTGGATAATATAGATGAAGTAATAAAGATAATCAGAGGCTCACAGGACGGAAATGAAGCCAAGGATAAATTAATGGCAGGTTTTGCATTTTCCGAAGTTCAGGCAAAAGCAATTCTTGATATGAGATTACAAAGGCTGACAGGTCTGGAACGCGGAAAAATAGAAGAAGAATATAAAGAATTAATGTTATTGATAGAAGAATTAAAAGCTATTTTAAGTGATCCGGATAAAATTTATGCTATAATAAAAGAGGAAGTAAAGAAAATAAAAGAAGATTTTTCTGATCCCAGAAGAACTGAAATAAGAGATGCAAGAGTAGAAATAGGAATAGAAGATCTTATTAAGGATGAGGAAGTAGTAGTTACACTTACAGATAAAGGTTATGTAAAAAGAACTCCTATTGATGTGTACAGGGCACAAAAAAGAGGAGGAATAGGAGTAAGTGCTACAAATATCCTTGAGGATGATATAATAAAAGATATGTATATCGCTAAAAATCTGGATTCTTTACTGATTTTTACAACAAAAGGAAAAGTACATGACATAAAAGTCTACGAAATACCTGAAGCAAGCAAACAGGCAAGAGGAAGACTGATAAGCAATATTATAAAGCTTCAGGAAGACGAAATGGTCAGCACAATAATAAAAGTAAGAGAATTTGAAAAGGATAAAGATATATTCTTTGTGACAAGAAAAGGAGTCGTTAAGAAAACGAATCTTGAGCTTTTTGCCAGCATAAATAAAGCAGGGATAAAAGCTATAGGACTAAAAGGCGATGACGAGTTGATTTATGCCGGACTGACTTCCGGAACATTAAAAGACGAAATATTCCTTGCTACAAGAGAAGGTTTTGCAATAAGATTTTCTGAAAATGATGTAAGAAGTATGGGAAGAACAGCATCAGGAGTAAAGGGCATAACATTAAGACCTGAGGATGTAATAGTTGCCGGTGCAATAATTTATGCTTCGGAAGATCTGAGCGGGAAAACAATACTTACCATCAGCGAAGAAGGATATGGAAAGAGAACAAAGCTGGAAGAATACAGATTACAGTCACGTGGAGGAAAAGGAATAACAAACTTAAAGAAAAATACTAAAACAGGTAAGATAGCAGATGTAAAAATAGTAGATGACAGTTCTGAAATTATGCTGATAACTTCTGAAGGAACATTAATAAGAACACAGGTAAATTCTATATCTGTAATAGGAAGAGCAACATCAGGAGTCAGAATAATGAAAGTAAGAGAAAATGAAAAAGTAGCATCAACAGTAAAAATAACACCAGAAATCGAATAATAGAAGGAGTGGTTCTTATGTTGAAAAAAGCATTGTTTATAGTAAGCAACGAGAATGAAATAAAGGCTGTAAAAGAATTTTCGAGGGTATTTACTGAAAAATATAAAGATTTTGTTTTAGATGCCCTTTATGTAAAAGATATTTTGAAATATGAAATATTTCCGTCTACTATAGAAGGAATAGGAATCGACATAGGAAGTACTTATATAATCGAAGAATGGAAAGAGCTGGAAGAAAATAATTCCAAGACAATGAGAAACCGGCTTGAGGACAATTTTGACAATATTTTTGTGGAAGAAGGAGAAACAGTAGAGGTTTGTCTTGAAAAGCTGAAGGCTTATGACATATTAGTACTGCTCAAAGGTGAAAATATAGGACCGTATTTGAAAGAAATTTTACGTGTACACTATAAGCCTATGATTATTCTGCCTGAAGCAGAAAGCTATAAGCTGGATAAAGTTTTATTGCTTGATGACGGAGGATATAAGGCAAATCGTACTTTATTTAATTATTATAATAATTTTGGGGAATCAAAAGTAGATGTTTTAAGAGTAAATGTCGATGAAAAAGATGAACTGAAAGAAAGATTCGGGGAAAATTATCATTTGATAGACAAAGAGGGAGATCCTTTGAAGATAATACTTGCAGAAGCGGAAAACTATGATATGATTCTCATGGGAACTTTGAAATTTGCTGTGATGGTAGAAAAAATAACCGGAAAGTTCGGTGTAAGAATTATAGAAAAAATAAAAAAACCTATTTTTATAGGATAAATGAAGAAGAATCTGTCTAAAAAGGCAGGTTTTTTTTAATAGTAAGGAAAGTAAATTTAAATTTAATGTTCTGAAAACAAATAAAACAGATGAAATAAGAAATTTTGATATATATGAGATATGAATAAGGAGCGAAAGCTCCTTATG
>JAITVW010000059.1 GCA_031285605.1 Fusobacteriales bacterium
ACAACCTAAAAGTACTTAATATTTAATAAACATTATTTATGTATTGTAGTTCAAAATAATGTGGTGATTTCATTCCACAATGTGAGTATATTCTTACTGTCTTTCATTTATTTCAAAAATTATTTTTCGGTAATTCTCACACCATACTTAAAATATTTTCCCCAGTATTTATTCTCTAAACTCGACAATACCACTCCCTGTGACGAGGAAGCATTTATAAACAGAGAATTTCCCACATAAACCGCAGTATGGTTAACCCTGTTTTCCGGTCTAAAAAATAAAATATCTCCGGGTCTTAATTCCGGCTTTGAGATGTGAATTCCTCTTTGAGCCTGATCCACCGATACTCTCGGCAGTTCAAATTCAAATACTTCCCTGTAAACCCTTCTTGTCAAAGCTGAACAGTCTATACCGCTTTTAGAATCTCCGCCCCATGAGTATCTTGTTCCTCTCCAGTTCTCAAATGATTTTAACAGTTCATTTTCCACAATGATATCATTAAGCTGGTCAAATGTTCCTGACATTAGTATAACCTGCTGATCATCTTTAAGCTGTGTAACTTTATTTGTAATTACCTTTTCATCATGCACATATTCTGAATCATACACACCGGGATCTCCGGCTGCGATACTTTTCTTTGAGCTGGAAGAGGCTGTCTTTGCTGAAGTACCTATAAAAAAACAAAAAATAAATAAAGTTGCTGAAAAAATAAAAAACTTTTTCATGCCTTCCTCCTTTGAAACTAATCCTTACTATTTATTATCAATGTCACCGGTCCGTCATTTTCAAGAATAACATTCATATGTTCCCTGAATTTCCCGGTTTCATACGGTATGCTGTATTTTGATAATTCTTCCAAAAATAAATTATACAGCTTTTCAGCATCTTCCGGAGATGCCGATTTTGTATAACCCGGTCTTCTTCCTTTTCTCGTATCACCATAAACAGTAAAATTACTTACTATCAAAAGTTCTCCTTTTACATCAAGAAGAGATAAATTTAACTTACCTTCTGTATCTTCAAAAATTCTTAAATTAATTAATTTTTCCAGACTGTACTTTATATCTGTTATTGTATCTGTTCTGCTTATTCCGACAAATGCTGCAATACCGTGTCCGATAGAGCTGTAAGTTTTTTCATTTATCATTACTTCTGCCTTCTTTACTTTCTGTACTACTATTCTCAATATAATAACTTACCTTTCTAAATAATATTAATTATAATACTAAAATAAGATTAAGTCAATGTTTTCAGTAAAATTTTATGATTTTTTGATAGTTTTGATGATTTTTATTCATCCCATTCCCACGGATCTTTATCCTTACGCTTTGCCCATTTTTCCCTTTGTTTTTGTTCCTCGGTTTTTGCGAAGTTCTCATGGTAATTTTTTTGACTGCCCTGTTTTGATAATACTGACAGTTGATTATAATAACTCTTTTTTTCTGTTCTTACATTTCCGGTATTCCTGCTTTTACCTTTCAAACTATTTATTAAAAATATTATCAGTATAATCCCCGGTACAAATTTCTGCGTAATAATACAGACTGCAATAATTATTATAAAAAATAATATTTTTTTACCATTGATTTTTCTATTCATACTCCTCCTTATAACATCTTGTTTGATTATAAGCGTACATTTTAAATTACTGTTTTACACAGTCTTTTTTCATTATTTTAGTCAGTATAATTATATCTTACTCTTGCTGTACAGTCAAACTGTAAGATATAAATAAAATGTTTCTCTTTAAGGAAAAAATATAGTAAAATATAGTAAAATGTAAAATCATAAAAGGAGAGTATAATGGAACAAACCGGCATAAAAAAGCACTATGAGGAATTAAAGGAGCTCATTAGAAAATATAATGAACATTATTATGAAAAAAATGAATCGCTTGTTACAGATTATGAATATGACATGCTTTTAAAAGAGATGGAAACCATCGAAAAAGAGTATCCTGAGTTAAAGGATACTGTTTCCGTAACTGAAAAAGTAGGCGGAAGAGCAAGCGGAAAGTTTTCCAAAGTAGTGCACAAAGTACCTATGCTCAGCTTGTCTAATACATATAATATCGGCGAAATAGAGGATTTTGACAAGAGAATCAAAAAAGTCATCGGCGAAGACCAAGAAATAGAATATGTTCTTGAGCTGAAACTTGACGGACTCAGTATAAGCATTCAGTATGAAAACGGTCAGCTGGTGAGGGGAATTACAAGAGGTGACGGTGAAACAGGCGAGGATGTTACAGAGAATATCATGCAGATTGATTCTATCCCGCACACTCTGAAAGAACCAGTTACTCTTGAAGTAAGAGGAGAAATTGTGCTCCCTGTTTCTAATTTTAACAAAGTAAATAAAATGCGTGAAGAAGCAGGTGAAGATGTCTTTGCAAATCCGCGTAATGCTGCTTCGGGAACTATAAGACAACTGGAAAGCAGTATTGTAAAAGACAGAGGGCTGGACTGTTACCTGTATTTTCTGGTAAATGCCCGGAATTATAACCTCCAGAAACATTCTGACAGTATAAAGTATCTCGAAAAACTCGGCTTCAAAACTACAAAGGTTTTTGAAATATATAAAGACTTCTCTCTCCTTGAAAAAGCAATTGAAAAATGGCATGAGGAAAGAGAAAAACTTGATTTTGAAACAGACGGTCTTGTTATTAAGCTTGATGAATTTGCTTATTACAACGCTCTTGGTTCTACCACAAAAAGTCCGAGATGGGCTATAGCATATAAGTTTCCTGCTGAAAAGGCTAAGACGAAACTGCTTAATATTACTTTTCAGGTAGGAAGAACAGGAGTTATTACCCCTGTTGCCGAATTGGAACCTGTTGAATTATCCGGTTCTGTGATAAGAAGAGCAAGTCTGCATAATTTTGACGAGATAAAAAGAAAAGATATAAAAATTGGTGATTTTGTATACATAGAAAAAGCAGCCGAGATTATACCGCAGGTTATAGAGCCTGTTATCAGCGAAAGAACCGGCAGCGAAAAAGAAATAAAAATGCCTGAAAACTGTCCCAGCTGCGGGCATAAGCTTGTAAAAACAGAGGATCAGGTAGCCCTTAAATGTGTTAATCCGGCATGTCCTGAAATTATTAAAAGAAAAATAGAATATTTCGTATCAAGAGATGCTATGAATATCACCGGACTCGGGGAAAAAATAATAGAAAAATTCATCGAACTCGGTAAAATAAAGGATATTGTAGATATTTACAGCCTTCATAAATATCGTGAGGAACTGGAAAATCTTGAAAAAATGGGCAAAAAAAGTGTGGATAATCTCCTGAACAGTATTGAAGAAAGCAAAAAAAGAGAATACAGCAAAGTATTATATTCTCTCGGTATACCATTTGTCGGAAAATTTACTGCTAATCTTCTTGCTAAGGAATTCTTAAATATTGATAATCTAAAATCCAAAGATACAGAAGATCTTTTGGAAGTCAAAGGTATCGGAGATAAGGTTGCAAAATCCGTAAATATATTTTTAAATAATGAAAATAACTGGAATCTTATTAATAAACTGAAAGAAACAGGTCTGCAGTTTGAGGAAGAGGAAGTATTTATCGAAGATAACCCGATAAAAGGAAAAACTTTTCTTGCCACCGGAAAACTCGAAAAATATACACGTGATGAAATCAAAGATATTATCGAGGTAAAAGGCGGCAAGTATCTTTCAGGTGTATCAAAAAATCTGAATTACCTTATTGCCGGCGGGAAGGCAGGCAGCAAGCTGAAAAAAGCAAATGATCTTGGTGTTATTATTTTAAATGAAGAACAGTTTGAAAAAGAATTTTTGGAAGAAAAATAAAATTATGGGGCTGTATTATTGTTGATATAGTCCCTTTTAGTCTAAAAAACTGACCATAAAAAAATAAACAATATAAGACAAATGATAAAGACAATCCTGTCCAAAACAATGTAAAAAAATTATATTTTCTCCATTTGAATGTAATAACAGTCCGATTTACTATAAATATTGACTTTTTTTGAAATTGTTATATAATTAGATGTTTCCTGCTGACTTTGATCTTTTCAGATTTTTCATATATTTACCGGTTTTAAAAAAAATTATAAACTTACTATGGAGGTTTTTTATGATAAAAGACATAAAAATATACAAGGGCGACATCATATTCTGTGAATCTCCCGATAAATTCACAACACTTGAAAACGGATATATCATAACAGAAAATAATAAAATTAAAGAAACTGTTCAGGAACTCCCGACGGAATACTCGGATATTAAAATTTTAGATTTTTCAGGAAATCTTATTATTCCGGGATTTGTAGATATTCATCTTCATGCCCCGCAGTTTGAAAATCTGGGACTGGGTTATGACAATGAACTTCTCCCGTGGCTTGAAAATTATACATTTCCTGAAGAAGCCAAATTTAGCAATAATAAATATGCAGAAGAGATTTATAAAAAATTTATAAAAGCTTTATATATACACGGAACTACAAGAAGTGTAGTTTTCTCCTCTCTTCATCTGGAATCTACCGAAATTCTCGCTGACTTATTTCTGGAGTCAGGTCTTGGAGCATATGTGGGCAAAGTAAATATGGACAGAAATTCTCCTTCATATCTTACTGAAAACTATAAAAAATCTCTTGAAGAAACTGAATACTTTATAAAAAAATACAACAAACCTGACAGCATGGTAAAGCCGATCATTACTCCGAGATTTATTCCCACATGTACTCCTGAACTAATGAACGGTCTGTCAAAGCTTTCAGAAAAATATAATGTTCCTGTTCAGTCACATCTGTCGGAAAATCTGTCGGAAATTGAGTGGGTAAAGGAATTGCATGAAGAAATAGGAAGTTATGCAGGAGTCTATGATTACTACAAAATGTTTGGCGACAGACCTACAATAATGGCTCATTGTATACATAATACCGATGACGAAATAAAATTAATGAAGAAAAAAGGAGTTTTTGCCGCTCACTGCCCTACTTCAAATTTTAATCTTTCCAGCGGAATCGCTCCCATAAGAAAATTTTTGGATAATAACATAAAAGTGGGAATAGGGACTGACATTGCCGGAGGTCATACTGTATCCATACCTGAAACAATTATTTCCGCTGTACATGCTTCAAAAATGTATAGTGTTTATGTAGACAGAAATTTTCACTCTCTAAGTATTTCAGAAGTTTTTTTTATGGCAACAAAAGGCGGAGGAGAGTTTTTCGGGAAAGTCGGAAGCTTTGAAAAAGATTACGAATTCGATGCTTTGATTATAAATGACAGTGTACTAAGAGGAAGCAGCAATAAAACCATTCAGGAAAGACTTGAAAAATATATTTATTTCGGTGCAAAAGAAGATATTATAAAAATGTTTGTTTCAGGGAAAGAAGTGAACAGAGACAGATTTTAGGGTTAAGAAAACATTCTGGCTTTTAGTGGTGAGTGCGGATATATTCTTGGCAGTTAACTGATAAATCCAAGACTATGTCTGTACTCCAATGAACTCATATTTCCCAATGATATTTTTATTCTCTTCTCATTATACCATTTTAAATAAAAATTCAGATTCCGGATACTTACACCCTGCATGTCCATTTCCACATATCTTTTTTTGTATAACATTTTCATTTCCGACCTACTTCTTCACATAAAAAAGAAATTGCATTATTCTCCATATTTCCTGTATTTTTTTATAAATTTTCTCTTTCTTGGAATTTAAATGTGCTATAATTATGTAAAGAATAGAATTTTTAACAAAATCTGACATTATAGGTGATTGTATTGAAAAAGCTGAATATTACCGACTATAAAGCACTTGAGGAAATAAGGACAAATAATAAAATTTCCAGAATAAAACTATCAGGAAGCCTTGAACTCACACCTGCCGCTGTCACCAAAATAATAAAAAAACTCAGCGGACTGAAACTTATCGAAAACAATAACATTTTGAAATCCACAGGCGGAAGACCGGAAAAAAGCCTCAAGATAAACCATAAATATAAAATGATTCTGGGGATAAATTTTGGTCCTGAATTTATAGAAACTGCACTCAGCTATCTTGACGGGGAACTCCTGTATATGAAAAGAAGAAATTTTTATATTCGCAGTCGGGAAAAAATCCTGCGCATACTCTTTGAGGAAATTGATAATATCCTTGAAGAATACTGTAAAGATGATATTCTCGGCATAGGTCTTGCACTTCACGGCACTGTGAACAGAGAAAAAGGAATATCTATATTTTCTCCTCATTTTGGATGGAAAAACCTGAATATACAGGAACTAATAGAAAAAAAGTATTCTCTGCCTGTAATCATTGATAATGATGTGAGAGCTATGGCAATAGCAGAGCATGAATTTGGACGGGCGCAGAATACCGATAATTTTCTGGTCATACATATAAGCAACGGAATCGGCGGAGCCATCTTTCTGAATGGTAAAACCTATGAAGGCTCTGACTTCAGTGCAGGAGAAATCGGACATATTACCGCCGTGGAAAATTCGTCAAGAAAATGCAGCTGCGGGAAATACGGATGCCTTGAAGCGGAAAGCTCCGATGAAGCAATAAAAAACAAAGTTCTTACAGAGCTGGAAAAAACACAGGAAAAGGTAGATATCTCATTAAAAACAGAAGATATCTACAAAATGGCAGCAGAAAAAAAAGAGCCGTATTTCAGCGTGGTAAGAAAGTCCTCTTATGAGATAGGAAAAGCAGTGGGAAATCTTCTGAACATACTTAATATAAAACTGGTCATAGCAGCAGGAAGAATTGTCAATACAGATTCACTGTTCTTCATTAACCTGAATAAAGGGATAAAAAAGAATATTCTTGACGGTCTTGAAAAAGATCTTCATACAGTTCCTGCTAAATTATATGACTCCATAGGAATATACGGCGCTTTTTCCCTTGTTACCACTAATTTATTCAAAGGAAGAAAACTGATAAAATAGAAGCTTTTTATTGAGAATTGAATATATGGCTTTCACAAATATTTACTTCATTTTATCAATAACAGTTAAATAAGTTTTTTCACAGACCGGTATTATCTCTTATTTGGAATCAGCCGAATGATACCGCCTGTTTTCCCTCTGCCGCATTTTCACCAGCTGATACAGCAGTAAAACATAAACAGCTGCTTAACCAAAAGCAAACAAGATATAACAGCTGTCAGTTCAAAACAGATTTTTTTTATTTTGACTAAAAGTTAAAAAAGAACTTTAAAACAAGGTTCTTTTTTTTTGAAAAATAAATTTTTTGAATTATAATTAAAAAGAACAGATTGTCTGATTCCAAAATTATTTTCAGATAAAATAAATATAAAAGTTTTTTATAAATATATAAAGTAGGTGAAAATATGAATTTAGATGAATTAAGGACAAAATTTACAGAAATTTTCAATGATAAAAATGAAAAAGTATTTTTTGCCCCGGGCAGGGTTAATTTAATCGGAGAACATACCGACTATAACGGCGGACACGTTTTTCCATGTGCTGTTACACAGGGAACTTATGCTTTCACAAGAAAAATTTTCGAGCCTAAATTAAGACTTTTTTCCCTGAATTTTGAAGACACGGGAATTATTGAAATTGATCTGAACAATCTGGACTTTGACCCTGAAGACAACTGGGCAAATTATCCAAAGGGCGTTTTTCATCATCTGAAACAAAACGGGGCAGCCTTTGATACCGGACTGGAAATTCTCTTTTACGGGAACATCCCCAACGGTGCAGGTCTTTCGTCTTCTGCTTCTATAGAACTCGTTTCCTGCATACTTGCCAAGAGTATATACAGCCTTAATTTTAACATGATAGAGCTGATAAAGCTGTCACAAAAAGTTGAGAATGAATTTATCGGTGTAAATTCAGGAATAATGGATCAGTTTATTATTGGTATGGGAAAGCAGGACACTGCCGTTCTCCTTGACTGCAATACGCTGAAATACAGATATGTACCTTTAATACTTGACGGTTACAGTATTATTATATCCAATACCAATAAAAAAAGGACCCTTGCCGATTCAAAATATAATGAAAGAAGAAGCCAGTGTGAAGCTGCTCTTCATGATCTACAAAAAGTACTGAATATAAAAAGTCTTGGTGATCTCACAGAAAAAGAATTTGAAAAATATAAACACCTTATTAGTGACAAGACAAATGAAAAAAGAGCCAGACATGCTGTTTATGAAAATCTGAGAACCCTTGAAGCTGTGGAATATCTCACAAATAATGATCTCGGAAATTTTGGAAAACTAATGATCGCATCTCATAATTCATTGCGTGATGATTATGATGTAGCCGGAGTGGAGCTTGATACACTTGTGCAGGCTGCCCTGAAACAAAAAGGCGTTATCGGATCAAGAATGACAGGTGCAGGATTTGGCGGCTGTACTGTAAGCATTGTAAAAGATGAAAATATTGATGATTTTATAAAAAATACAGGAAAAGAATATCAGGAAAAAACCGGTCTGACAGCAGATTTTTATATCGCCCATTCAGGCAACGGTGCACATGAAATACTCTAAAACTTTATCACATATTCAGAACAGGAGAAATTATGGAATTAAGAATTTTTGAACTAAAAAGTCCGAAATTAAAAATTGAAATACTAAATTTGGGAGGAATCATCAGAAAAATCGAAACTCCGGATAAAAACGGAATTTTTGAGAATGTAGTACTGGGATATGAAAACATAGAAGAATACCATAAAAATCCCGATTATCTCGGCTCTTTAACAGGACGTACATCAGGCAGAATACAAAACGGGGAATTTATACTTAATGACAAAAAGTATACTCTTGCCAAAAATGACGGAAATAATAATCTTCATGGCGGAAACAAAGGTTTTAACAAGGTTTTCTGGGAAGTTCTTGACTATAACGAAAGCAGTATTCTTTTGTCTTATACAAGCGAAGACGGAGAAGAAGGATATCCGGGAACTGCCGAAATCGAAGTAGAATACCGTATCGAAAATGAAAATGAGCTGGTAGTGGAATATAAAGCAGTTTCTGACAAAGATACCCTGCTGGATATTACACAGCACTCATATTTTAATCTCAGCGGAAATTATAAAAGAACCTCGCTGGAACATGATCTGAAACTTCCTGCGGAATCCTTTGTAGAAATTGATGAAAGCGGTATGATTACCGGTGTTGTAAAAAATGTAAAAGGAAGTCCTTTTGATTTTAATACTATAAAAAATATAGAAAAAAATATTGAGCCTGAGAACAAACAGATTCAGAATGCTTTAGGGGCATATGACCATGCCTTTATATTAAATAATTCCCAAAATATAGAATTATATGATAAAATAAGTGGGAGAAAAATGACTGTAAATACTGATGCTCCAGCTGTAATATTCTATAACTCCGCTAAAATGGGAGAAAATATGATACTTACAGGCGGTATTAATTCTCGGCGTTTCCTTGGAGCCTGTCTGGAAACACAACATATTCCAAATGCAGTTAACTTCAGCGGATTCAAAATACCTGTACTGAAAAAAAATGATACTTACAGAAGTAAAACTGTTTTCAAATTCAGTATCATATAAGCTGACAGTATTCTGACTTCTTCAGCCTCTGAACTGCACAGCTTTACCCGTAGTTTTTGAATATAATTCTTCATAGTAAAGTACTGAAAAATACGGAATATTTACAGTTCAAAAAATTTTTGGGAGGATTTTATAAAATGAATATATTAGTAGTAGGCGGAGCCGGATATATCGGTTCACATACAGTTAACCTGTTAAAAAAAGAAGGCTATACCCCGGTAATTTATGATAATCTGTCAAAAGGACATAAAGAAGCAGGAGAAATACTCGGTGTAAAATTAATTAACGGAGATCTTGGAGATAAGGAAAAACTGAAAAAAATTTTTTCTGATGAGAAAATAGATATTGTAATGCATTTTGCCGCTTTTATTGAAGTCGGTGAATCTGTCACTGCTCCTGCAAAATATTATAACAATAACGTTTCTAAGGTTTTGGAGCTTTTGGATACTATGGTGGAAAGCAATGTAAAATACTTTGTTTTCAGCTCCACTGCTGCTACCTTCGGAGAACCGGAAACTGAAAAAATAAGCGAAGCACATCCGCAGAAGCCTATAAATCCATATGGAAAAAGCAAACTCATGGTAGAAGAAATTCTAAAAGATTATGACAATGCTTACGAATTAAAAAGCACTGTTCTTCGATATTTTAACGCAAGCGGTTCTGATGAAAACGGATTAATAGGTGAAAGCCATGATCCTGAATCACATTTAATACCTTTGATTTTACAGGCTGCAAGCGGCAGAAGAAAAAGTATAAAAATATTCGGAACAAACTATGACACAAAAGACGGGACATGCGTAAGAGATTTTGTGCATGTTTACGATCTTGCCAAAGCCCATATTCTGGGAATGGAGAAAATGAAAAATGAAAATATAAGTTTGAATTATAATCTGGGAAGCGGAGAAGGCTTTACCGTAAAAGAAATAATAGAAAAAACAAAATCTATTACCGGTGTTGATTTTACAGTAGAAGAAGAAGGACCGAGAGCCGGAGATCCCGCAGTTCTTGTGGCTGATTCGGAAAAAGCCGGAAAAGAGCTGGGATGGAAACCGGAATATGATTTGGACTCTATTATAAGTTCTGCCTGGAAGTGGGAACTTAACAGAAAATATTAGGAGAAAAAAATGAATATTTTTTATGAAATAGAAAAACTGATTTAGTACGGGCTTAAATACTCCCTTATTGAAGAGCAGGACAAAATTCTTATAAGAAATGAAATTCTGGAAGTTTTGGAAATGGATGATTTTCGGGAGCTTTCCGAAACTGAATTATATACTTTGAAAAAAGAACTCGAACCAGTGAAATATCCTTCAGAAATACTTAATAATATAATAAACTGGTGTATACAAAATAATAAAATGAAGAATACGGGAATTACATTTCAGGACCTTCTGAATTCTAAAATAATGGGTCGTATAATTCCCCGTTCCTCAGTGATTACAGACAAATTCTACGAGCTCTGTAAAAAAGACAGTACTAAAGCAACCGAATACTTTTATGCTTTATCTCAGCAGAGCAACTATATACAAACTGACAGAATAAAAAAAGATAAACGCTGGAAGTATGAAAATAAATACGGAAAACTGGATATTACCATTAATTTCTCAAAACCTGAAAAGGATCCGAAGGAAATTGCAATGGTCAAGAATACTCCGTCAGGTTCTTATCCAAAATGTCTTTTATGTAAAGAAAATGAAGGATATGCCGGAAGGATAAACCACCCCGGAAGACAAAACCACAGAATCATTCCTTTGGAACTAAAAAATGAAAAATGGTTTCTGCAGTATTCCCCTTATATTTATTATAATGAACACTGCATTGTTTTATCTGCTGTACATCGTCCCATGAAAATAGACAGAGACTGCTTTGAACGGCTTCTGGAATTCGTAGAATTATTTCCTCATTATTTCATAGGCTCTAATGCTGATCTTCCTATTGTAGGCGGTTCCATACTTTCCCATGATCATTTCCAAGGCGGTAATTATATCTTTCCCATGGCTGTTGCGGAAATAAAAGAAAAAATTTTCTTTAAAGAATTTCCGGAAGTAGAAGCCGGCATTGTAAAATGGCCTCTGTCTGTTATTCGCCTGAGAGGCGGGAAAGAGAATCTGTTGAATCTCGCTGATATCATACTCGAAAAATGGAGAAATTATTCTGATGAAGCTGCCGGTATACTTTCACATACCGGTGAAGAAAGACATAATACCCTTACACCTATTGCCAGATTTAGAAATAACAGCTTTGAACTTGACCTTGTTCTCAGAAACAACAGAACAACAAAAGAGCACCCATTGGGAATATTTCATCCACATGGTGAATATCATAATATAAAAAAAGAAAATATAGGGCTTATAGAAGTAATGGGTCTTGCAGTTCTTCCGGGCAGATTAAGCGAAGAAATGGACATTATCAAAAAATATCTTTTCTGTAAAAATACATCGGAATTAATCATTAATAATCCGAAAACTGCAAAGCATATAAAATGGTGTAAAAAATTTATTATGAACCAGAATGTAACTTCTGAAAATATTGATAAAATAATTAATAATGCCATAGGAGAAACATTTTCACTGGTATTGGAAAACTGCGGGGTCTTTAAGGATACATCCGCCGGAAACAAGGAATTTCATAAATTTTTAGACCTGTGCAGATAGAAACTGATTTGATTTCTGAAACATATTCAAAAGAAAATTTTCCAATAAAATAATCTCTATAAATTAATGAAATCCGGATTTTTTATAGTTTTCAATTATATTTTACTTAAGATCATTTTTCCGGCTGTGAACATAGCCGGTTTCTTTATATAATATAAAAAGTGTAAGTTCCCAAAATTTTATCTTTTTTATCACATATATAAAACTTATCCTAAGATAATTTATTGTTATTTTTACAAATGTATAAAATATGATAAAATTTAAAGAACATGACTACTAACTTTAAGAGGAGAAAATATTTATGGAGAATTTTATTCAGTTGTTAAATAAAATTAATGACTTTGTCTGGGGATTACCCCTCATTATACTATTACTCGGAACAGGAATATATTATACATTTCTGTTAAAAGGGCTTCAGTTCAGAAAACTGGGGCATTCATTATATTTAGCATTTATCAAAAGAAAAGAAGAAGGAAACAGCGGAGAAGGAGATATTTCACATTTTCAGGCACTGATGACTGCACTCGCAGGTACTGTAGGAACAGGTAATATAGCCGGAGTTGCAGGAGCTATATCCATAGGCGGTCCCGGAGCATTATTCTGGATGTGGATGACAGGTTTTTTCGGAATGGCTACTAAATACAGCGAAGCTGTCCTTGCAGTAAAGTACAGAAAAGTCGATGAATATGGAAATATGATAGGCGGACCCATGTATTATCTTCAGGAAGGACTTAATTCAAAATTTCTGGGAGTACTGTTTGCAATATTTGCAGTTATTGCTTCTTTTGGTATAGGTAATACTGTTCAGGTCGCAGAAGTAGCATCTGCAATGAAAACAAGCTTTAATGTAGATCAGAGAATAACGGGAATCGTTCTTCTGATTCTTACAGGCTCTGTTATTCTGGGAGGAATTCAGAGAATAGGACGTTTTACATCTGCTATAGTTCCTACAATGATTATTTTTTACGTGGTAAGTTCTCTTGTTATTATATTTATGCATTACGATAAAATAATTCCTGCATTTATCTTAATTTTCAAATCGGCATTTGTTCCTCAGGCAGCCATCGGAGGTACATTCGGTGCCTTGCTTAGTAAAACCATACAAAAAGGAGTTTCCCGCGGCATATTTTCCAATGAGTCAGGTCTCGGAAGTTCGCCTATTGCCGCTGCCGCAGCAAAAACAAATGACCCGGTTTCACAGGCTCTTGTTTCTATGACACAGACTTTTATTGATACAATTATTGTCTGTACCATGACAGGCCTGATTATAGTTATGAGCGGTGCCACTGAAGGAACAGGTGCAGTTCTCACGGAAAAAGCCTTTAGTATACTGCTGCCCGGTGAAATCGGAGGAATTATAGTTACTATAAGTCTAATCTTTTTTGCTTATTCCACAATACTTGGCTGGGCATATTACGGTGAAAAGGCTCTGGAATATCTTGCAGGAGAAAAATCCATTATGGTTTACAGAATTATTTTTACTCTTGCTATTTATCTGGGGATAGTATTTAGTAAAGGTGTATGGGTATTTTCGGATATTGCCAATGGCCTGATGGCTCTTCCAAACCTTATAGGTCTTTTATTACTGGCTAAAGTAGTTAAAAGTGAAACAAACAGATTTTTAAATAAATAAATATGCGTTTTTGCCCGGAAGATAATCTCCCGGGTTTTATTTACGGTATTATCTTTACAATCTTATAAAATTCATGTATTATTATACTATCAGAAGTGTTTTGAAACGGACATCTTATATAATCCTCCGTTTTTAAACAACAGCTGAAATATTATGTTACTGAATGGAGATGAATGTAATGCTTTACTTAGCTGATAAAAAAAGATATACTTCCATGAAATATAACAGATGTGGAAGAAGCGGATTAAAACTGCCTGTTATTTCTTTAGGACTCTGGCATAATTTTGGTACCATGGATAAATATGAAAATATGCGTGAAATGATAAGAACTGCATTTGATCTGGGAATTACCCACTTTGATCTTGCCAATAACTATGGTCCTGTTCCGGGATCTGCAGAAGAGAATTTTGGAAAACTGCTTGCTGATGACCTGAAGCCGTATCGTGATGAACTTATTATTTCTTCAAAAGCCGGTTATACAATGTGGCCGGGACCATACGGTGACTGGGGCTCAAAAAAATATCTGATTTCAAGTATTGATCAGAGTCTGAAAAGAATGGGACTGGATTATGTAGATATATTTTATTCACACAGATTTGATCCTGATACTCCTCTTGAAGAGACTATGGAGGCTCTTGCACAAATAGTACGTCAGGGTAAAGCTCTGTATGTAGGTATTTCCAACTACACTGCGGAACAGACAAGGGAAGCAGACAGAATACTTAAAGAGCTGGGAATAAAATGTCTTATACATCAGCCCAGATATTCCATGTTTGAAAGATGGATAGAAGACGGACTTCAGGATGTACTTCTGGAAAAAGGGATAGGCAGTATAGCTTTCTGTCCGCTGGCACAGGGACTCCTCACAAATAAGTATATAAACGGTGTTCCCGAAGATTCAAGAGCCGGAAAATCCTGGGAAATTTCACTGAATTCCGATAACATAACTGCTGATAAAATAGAAAAAGTAAAAAAACTTGATGAAATAGCAAAACAAAGAAGCCAAAGCCTTGCTCAAATGTCTCTTGCGTGGACTTTACGCAGCGGCAAAGTAACATCCGCACTAATAGGTGCCAGTAAGTCCGGACAGATTATAGAAAATGTTCATGCACTGGATAATCTTGAATTTACTGTCGAAGAGCTGGAAACTATAGAAAAAATACTGAAAGGCTGAGAAAATTTTATTATCTGATATCTGACTAAAAACAGACAGAATATATTATTTTACAATAACAGCAAAAACAGAGCATGTATGTTTACATACTCTGTTTTTTTGACTAAAACCATTGAGTATATTTAAAACTCTAAAAGAGCTTTATTAATATATGCTGACTCCTTAAATTAATTAAATAACTTAATTCACCAAATAATATCAATATTCTGTTTGTATCTGAAAGTATATAAAAATTTTATACCGATATCTATAATTTAAATATATATCAAATAAAAACTATTATTATTTAATGTATTTAATTATTATACATTAAATAAAAGCTTTTGTCGATTAAATTTTTTCGTCCAAATATACATTTTGAGAAAATACCGGCTTTCTAAAATTTTTCAATTATAGAAAAACTGCACAGCAGACTGTTCATTTTCAGTCAAATAATATCAGGGTTATTTTTTTATATTCAAAATAAAATTTTCTATTATCTTCTTTTCAGTATCTCCGTCACATCTACAGCCTCCCAGTTCTGTAGCAGGCTTAATCTTCCCGTGGAAATCACTTCCGCATGTCATCAGACAGTTTCTGCTTTCTGCTTCATTTCTATAGAATTCAATCTGCTCACTGCTGTGGTAGCTGCTGTATACTTCCATTCCTTTTACTCCTGTGTCCAAAATTCCGTTGAGAAGTTTTTTATCCTCATGAATATTATTACCCGGATGTGCCAGAATCGGTATACCTCCTGCTTTGTTTATCAAATCCACCGCTTCTTTCAAAGAAATAAAATGAATCGGCACATATGCCGGCTTTCCCTGTGCACATATATCCCAGTAAAAATTCACATAAGGGTTGTCACTTCTGGAACCACCTTCAAGATACGGCTTTATAAGAGGATTCTCTTTATTTTCCGGCTCATAAACAGATGCTTCAGCTATATCCTCACCTATTATAACAGCATTTTTTGTAATTTTGCTAAGCTTATTACGGTTAACATATATTCCTGTTTCTTCTACAAGTCTTAATCTCTCAGGACTTGCTTTTTTCTCCTGTTCCAGTATGTTTTCTTCCAGTTCTCCGAATTCTTTCAGACTATAGTCAATATAATATCCAAGTATATGCAGATTCACTCCTTCATATGTACAGTCTATTTCTATTGCCGGAATTATTTTTACTCCCAGCTCCTCTCCTTTATTTACAGCTTCTTCCACCCCCTTAACCGAATTATGGTCTGCTACAGCTGCATATTTCAGACCGGCATCTTTACACATCTGCACCAGCACAGACGGTTTAAATTCTCCATCATCGCTATACTCAGTATGCATATGAAGATCAATAATATTTTTTGTCATTTCTTTCCCTCCGTTTTTTATTTATAATCCTATATTTTTATGCATTAACTCTGCCCCAAGACTGCTTATCCCCTTGAAAGAATAATTGAAGCTGTGTTTTTTGAATATGATTTTCCAAATCTCTGCCTTCGTTTTTCCCGATAAAATTTATACTAAACCCCAGTACTAAAGTATAATTTATTTTATTAGAAAAAAGCAATTCAGTCAATCTCTTTTATAATTTTATCCTATTCAGACATCTTATAATAAAATATTTTATAGTATGTAATGTATATACAAAATTTCTTAAACAAGGAGAGTTCATAATGATAGAAGTTTTGGAAAAATTTTTAAACTTATAAAACAAAAGAACTTTTCGGTATTCTGCCGGCAGTCCTTATTCTTTTAGTTTTTATAATTTAGTAATGTCTTTATTTCATCCTTTAATATCTCGGAATGTGTTCCAAATATAGCCTGCACCTCTTCTTCTCCGACCTTTAGTATACCTTTTGCACCTAATTTTTTCAGTTCATCGTCATTTATTTTTTTGTATCTGCTACTGCTACTCTTAATCTTGTAATACATGCATCCAGACTTTTTATATTTTCTTTTCCTCCGAGTGCTTCCAATACCGCTTTTGCCTGTTCACTTTAAATATTTGTAGAATTTTTACAGAATAAAAGCAGTTCTATACAGATTTTTATCAGAGAGGAGTTTATCTGAATTCGAGTGTGTGCGAAATTCTCTTTAAATTAATATTTATTTAATAAATGTACTGTTTTATGTTCTGGTATAATATACCTCTTAAATTACTGTATGTTAAACAAAACATCTTTACTCAGGGTGTTTTTTTAATATTTGCTCTTAATTTTACGGCAGTTTCGAGCCTGTGGGAAAAAGTCTGTAAATAAAAAAAGCTTTCTATGGTAAAATTAAAATATCATAGGAGGCGATTTTTATGTCTAGAAGAAATAATGGAGAGAAATCAAGAAAAAGAAATGTAATCACAGAATTAATAGAGCTGTATGATATAAAGTCAGCAGAAGATATACAGGACGCTCTGAAAGATTTATTAGGGGAAAC
>JAITVW010000223.1 GCA_031285605.1 Fusobacteriales bacterium
CTTTTTAAAAAAATTAAACATTGTTTCCCTCTTATTTATACAGAATTTTCCTTACATCTTCATATATTTCTTTTATAATTTTCTCGTCTGCTTTCATGTCATTCCAAATTTCTTCAGATCTTACTGCCTGAACTACCAGCATCATCAAACCGTTTATTGTTTTTACGCCCATCGAAGCATATTTTTCCATTAACGCAGTTTCTTCCGGATTATAAATAACATCTATCAGATATTTTACAGGAATAAAGCTGTCATTTGCAAGAGGGAGATTATCTACCTGAGGATACATTCCTACCGGCGTACAGTTTATTATCCCTTCTATATTCTCAAGATTTTTAATATCCACATAATTTATTATACTATCTTTACTTCTTATTTTGAATCTGTCATCCTTTTCTATAGAGGCAAGATAAACAGTATCTACGTTTAAAGCTGTCAAAGTACCGTAAATAGCCTTTGCCGCTCCTCCTGTGCCGAGTATCAGCATTCTTTTTCCTTCCGCTTCAAGGTTATTTACTTTCATTGTTTCCCAAAAACCGTAATAATCAGTATTATAGCCGCCCAATTCCCCGTTTTTGTATGCTACTGTATTTACTGCACCTATAACGGAAGCTTCCTTTGAAAGTGTATCAAGATACTTCATTACTTCTATTTTATAGGGTATTGTTACATTCAGTCCTTTTAGCCTTCCTTCTCTTACCTCATCCAACAGTTCTTTTATATCCTCTGTTTTTCTTTCGTATAATTCATATTTCCCTTTTATTCCTGCTTTCTGAAAAAATAAATTATGAATTGTCTTAGAAAAACTATGTCCAAGCTGTTTACCCAGCAATCCGAATTTTTCCATGCTTCCTCCTTAATCTTTTCCCGTTTATTTTAACCCCTGCAGCAGTTCCAGTTCATCAGACGTAAGTTCCCTGTATTCACCGGGAGCCAGATTTTCATCCAATCCGAGATTCCCCATTCCGATACGTTTCAAAAAAAGTACCCTGTTTCCCACACATTTGAACATACGTTTTACCTGATGATACTTCCCTTCAGAGATTATTATATATACTTTATCCTCAGTAATAAATTCTACCTTTGCAGGCTTTGTCGTAAAAGTTTCCAGCTCTACGCCGTTTTCCAAAATCCCGGCTTCCTCTTGTGAAAGAGTTTTTTTTAATTCAACGTAATATCTTTTGGGAACATGCTTTTTCGGAGATAAAAGCTCATGAGCCATCTTTCCGTCATTAGTCAGTATCAAAAGCCCTTCTGTATCCTTATCCAGCCGCCCTACGGGAAAAAGTCCCACTTTCGTAAGCGGCTCCTCAAGAAGATCAAGTACTGTTCTGTGTCTTTCATCATCAGTTGCCGATATTACATCTTGCGGCTTATTCAGCATTATATATAAAAATTCCTTATATTCAATTCTTTCGCCGTCAAAGGTTACGTAATCATTATCTCCGTCAATATGTGTCTTTGCTTCTGTTATGACCTCATCATTTACTCTTATTCTTTTTTTCTTTAAAAGTTCCTTTACTTCTTTTCTTGTTCCAATTCCCGAATTTGCCAAAAATTTATCAATTCTCATTCTTTCACCGTTCTCCGCAATCTATATTTTTATGTCTGATCTGTAATTCCCCAGTATTTTCATATAACTCATCCGGGCTTTTATGTTTTCAAAAGCTCTTATTACATTTTTATCGTTCAGATTCCCTTCAAAGTCTATATAAAAGTAATATTCCCACGTTTTATCAGGAATAGGTCTTGATTTTATACTTACCATATTCAGATTTTCTTTTGAAAAAATCTCAATCAGCTTAAATAGTGATCCTGCCTTATGTTCTATTGTTGTAACTATACTTATCTTATTGCTTTTTTCGGATATCTTCATATCTTTGCTTATTATTATAAACCTTGTATAGTTTTCCTTATTATTGTTAATTCCTTCTGCCAGCAGTTCAAGGTCATATATATTTTTTGTCTTTATATTAGCAATACAGGCATTTTCATGATTATTTTCCTTTTTTATAAATTCAGCTGCTATGGCTGTATTACTGCATGCTGTGGAATTCCAGTCCGGATGTTCCTTAAGAAACTTCGAGCACTGCATTAATGCCTGTTCATGAGAATATACGTTTTTTATATTTTCTATTCTGCTTCCTTTTACTCCTAATAAGTTTTGCTTAATTTTATGTGATACTTCACCGACTATGTAAATATCTTTTTCTTTTATCAAATCTATACTGTCCCTTACTTCACCTGTAGAAGAATTTTCTATTGGGATCACGCTATAGTCTGTTTCACCGCTTGCTACAGCTTCCGCTGCCTCTTCATGAGTATTGTATTTTTTTATTTCGGAATGCTTTTCATCTACGAGATTAAGCAGGACTTCATGTCCGAAAGAACCCGGAACACCTGTATATCCCATTTTTTTCCCTGTGAAATCTGCATTAAAATCATTATCCTTTACTTCAAATATCTTAGTCTCCTGATATTCTTTACTTACACTCATTATATCGTTAAGCGTTTTTTCTATATATTTTTTTAATTTTTTTTCTTTTACTCTGTCAATATTCTTCTTTATTACCTCTTCCTCTCTTTTGGCATCAAAGATTTTCATGTTATTGGCTGCTTTGTACTCTATTACATCTTCTACTATAATCATTCTTTCTTCAAGAAGTTTCACCAATTCTTTATCTATATTATCTATTCTTGTCCTGATTTCTCCCAAATCTAATTCCGGCATTTTCCTTACTCCCTTTTCTGTATTTATCTCTTAGATTATATAACAATATGATATTTTTAACAAATGTTTTGTGAAATTAATTATATAATTTTTATATAGTCAGAATATATAATTTTTCTTTTTAAGTCTCTTTCTGTAAAATATTTAACCGTCAATATATAATGATAATATATTGATTTTTTAGTTTCATTTAAAGAGAGAATTTTATATATTTACTTCTTATCCTGATATTAATAATTTCTGTTAAAATCAGTTTCAGACTGTATCGTATTCACCAATAATACTCCATATAAAAAAGAAATTTGTTGAAAAATACACATTTTTTCTATATTTATTATAAAGAAATTTTATTTTTTTAATTTGACATAATATTTTAATGATAATATAATCATAAGTAATTAAGTAATAAGGAGGGGATAAAAATAGATTTTAAATTATTTGAAAAAACTGATATACCATTATCTGTAACCATTAGCAAGACACTTTTTGAAAGAATCAATACAGTGGTAAAACAGGAAGGCGTGAATAAAAGTACTGCAGTAAGAGTTCTTCTGGAAAAAGGATTGGAATTTTATGAAAATAAGCTGAATAAATGATGGTGTATCTGCTTTATACCTAATCATCAAAAACCAAAGTTTCTTGGCTTAAACAAAAGAAGGGATTGTATCAAAATGAAAAATTTCTGATACAATTCCTGTTTTTTTAGGGAGTGTATTGAATTATATATTTATAAATTATTTATTATATAAAACTTAATTTATAAAGAATTTCGAGCACTTCCATCTTGGGATTTCTACCGAAGTTAGAGTATTCCTGCATAAGATAACTGTAATCCAACACCTCCAAAATATTGCTAAGAACTCTGACGGAATCGTTGTTTGGGATAAGTTTAGCTAAATCCACAGGTAAAAAAAGTTGACGTTCTTGAAAATTAATAGTAAAATTAGTTAGTTGATTCATATATGGTTATTATTCCATAGAATGAAAGAAATGAGCCTTGCGACTCATTTTTTTTATGGCTGTATCTTTTTGATACAGTTTCTTACCTGTTTATTATAAATTTTCCAAATCTTCCAGTTTTGAAATGTTAATTACTTCTATATTTCCGTTTATTTTTTTGATCATCCCTTTCAAAACGCTTCCCGGTCCGATCTCATATATTTTATCTACTCCGCTTTCAGCAAGTCTGTTTATTGTATCTACCCATTTTACAGGTCCGAAAGTTTGATTAAATAATTCATTTTGTATATTTTCCACATTGTCAAGCTCAACTGCTGTTGTATTGGCAATAAGAGGACACTTAGGTGTATTCCACTCAAATTTTGAAAATTCAGCTTTTATTTTTTCCGCTACAGGTTTCATAAGCGAACTGTGAAACGGTCCTGATACGGCGAGAAGAATTGCTCTTCTGGCACCTTTCTGCTTAAAAGTATCCAGATTTGCCTCTATTGTACTCTTATCCCCGGCTACTACTGTCTGCTTAGGATCATTATAATTCACTGCTTCTATAACACCGTCTATCTCACTGCAGATCTTTTCCACTTCAGCAGCTTCCAATCCCAAAACAGCAGCCATAGTTCCTTCTATACCCGATAGAGACATTATTTCGCCTCTTTTGGAAATCAGCTTCATTACATCAACTTCATTAAGAATTTCACTTCCATATAACGCTGTATACTCACCCAAACTGTGACCTGCCACATAATCAGGAGTTATCCCTTTTTCTTTAACAATCTTCGTAAGAATCACAGATAATAAAGCTATTGCCGGCTGAGCATTTCTGGTATTTTTTAATTCTTCCTCAGACCCGTTAAACATGATTTCTTTCAGCTCTTTATTATCAATTGAATCAAAAATATTATCCATACTTTTTTTTATCTCTGCATTTTCATAAAGATCCAGTCCCATCCCCGCTTGCTGAGAACCCTGACCCGGATATACAAATGCTATTTTTCCCATATTTCCTCCTTGGTATCATTAACGTCCCTGATATCTTCCGCATCACTTTTTATTTTACCGCTTTTTATATTGATATTCATATTTTCATTTACTTTTTCGTTACTGTTTTTTCTGTCTATTATTCCGGAAACTGTGACAGCAATTCCTGCTATGAGCAGTCCGGCAGTAATTCCTATATTGGTAAATTCTTCAAAAAACTCTTTTATATAAAGATATACTCCTACGCCTGTTATTATCCAACCTGATGTTTTCTTTTTGGATATTCCTACAAACAACCCCACCAAAATAAGTATTATCTGATAATTAAGCATATACTTGACTGTCTCTCCATTTATCAGACCAAACGCCTGTAATCCATATAATATTCCTAATAGTATCAAACCTATTCCAAAAAAAATTTTCTTTCCCATACATTCCTCCTAAAAATTCATGCTGAATGTTTTTCATATTATTTATATATCCAAACATCAGTCAGATTTTTATGATAAAATTACTACCATAATGTGAATTAACTAATTTTCCAAATATGCAAAATATTATTTAGACCATTCTATGATACATGAACCGTAAGTCAGTCCGCCTCCAAATCCTGCAAGAAGTAGTCTGTCTCCTTTTTTGATTTTCCCTTCATTTCTTGCTTCATCAATAGCTATCGGTATTGTAGCTGCTGAAGTATTACCGTATTTATCCAGATTAACATAGAATTTCTCCATAGGCTGCTTAAATCTTTTCGCTATAGATTCTATAATTCTTATATTTGCCTGATGAGGTATAAATAAATCTATATCTTTTATTTCCAAACCGGCCTTTTCCAAAGAAGCTGCTGTAGTTTCAGGAAAAGCTCTTACCGCAAATTTAAAAATTTCTCTTCCGTTCATTTTTACAAATTGATCCCTGCTTGTAAGTACTTCTTCTCTAAATGGCTTTCGCGAACCGCTTGAAGGAACTATCAATTCCTGTGCTCCTGCTCCGTCAGCCTGAAGATCTCCGCCAAGATACCCGCCTGTTTCTACTTCACCGAGTACAGCTGCTCCTGCTCCGTCTCCGAATAAAATGCAAGTCGCTCTGTCCTCCCAGTCCACTATTCTCGAAAAAACATCCGCTCCTATTACGAGTACTTTTTTATAAATTCCGGCTTTGATAAAGCTGTATCCTGTAGTTAACGCATATATGAATCCGGTACATGCTGCTTCTATATCAAAGGCGGCAGCCCTTTTTATGCCGATCTTATCCTGAACTATTGCAGCTGTAGAAGGCATTGAGTAATCAGGTGTCGTAGTAGCTACTATCACAAGTTCTATTTCATCTTTATCAATTCCTGCATCTTCTATTGCTTTTAATGCTGCCTTATATGACAGATCAGAAGTCGCTTCATCATCTGCAGCTATTCTTCTCTCTCTTATTCCGGTTCTTGAAGTAATCCATTCATCTGTAGTATCTACGATAGATTCCATCTCTTTATTTGTCAGTATTCTTTCGGGCAGATAAGACCCTATTCCTAATATACCTGTTTTCAATATTATCACCTACTAAATTTTTTTTATGCACAACATTGGTTACTGATTATACGGATCCAAGCGTTCCAATATTGTTATACACTCTTTCAAATCAAACAAAACACCGGCTCCTGCTTCATCTATTTTTAAAAAAATCAAAAAATAAAGCATAACACTTGTTTTTATTATACATTCCTATATTTAAAAAAGCAAGATTGATATCTTGCCTCGTGTATTTTCAATATTTTACTCAGTATCATCTTGGATTTCAATTACTTGTTTACCTTTGTATACACCAGTCTCAAGATTAACTCTGTGAGGTCTTCTAACCGTTCCGTCTGCCTCTATTATAATATTAGGTGTAGAAATCGCATCATGTGATCTTCTCATATTTCTTTTAGCTTTAGAAGTTCTCTTCTTAGGTACTGCCATTTTTAATCTTCTCCTTCCTATAAAACACATATATAAATCAACATCTTTTAAATATTTTTATATAATTCACAAGATATTATAATAAAAAAACACAGCTTTGTCAAGGGATATAAAAATATTTTAGATATATTATTTTTTATTTGTATTAGTGTAACTGCCTGATGTCGATCCAGTGCTTTGTCTTATTCAATATTTTGAAAATGAAAATAAGTCTGAGGTGCAAGTGTTTTGACATTAATAATTATGGTTATTTAGACATAAGCCGCACAAAACACCCAGTATGCATTTCATTAAAATTTATCATTTACCATCTATTATACTATATATTTTTATTTATTTCCATGTTTATTTTACATTTTTATTCTCCTATTATGAAAATAACTGTTCATAAATACTGAAATTCCTGTTCTATACTGCTTTATCAACAGCTCTGTATATAAAAATATATTTTTTGCCGTGACTCTACAAATGAAAAAATTTTTTTCAAAAAGAAAGAGGCTGTATCTTTTTGATACAGCTCCTCCCTGTTTTTATTCTATTTACTAAAATACTGCTTTCAGATTAATACCTGCTCTGTAGTCATCTTTTCCTACATTTCCCGTTTTATATTCCCCGGTTAAGAATACTCCATATCTGTCTTCTATTTCTACTCCCAGAGTTGCTTTTGTTTTGAAAGCTCCTTTTTCAGCTTCCGGCTTTGCCAGTTTGTGATATTTATCTTCTACCGCTGTAAGTCTTGCATATTCTCTTTCATTAAAGTCAGCAAGTTCATATTCATATGATAAATCAAGCATTCCTTTCAGTTTCCAGCTTTCTTTGCTGTTTAAAGGATACTCCCCTTTCAGCTCTACTCCGACTCTTGGTTTTATACTCCATGCATCATTCTTGTCTACTTCCAGTGCTTCAAGACCTTTTTCGCTGAACGTCGGTCTTATACCGTAAGTTGCCTTTACTCCTCCATAAGGCATTATACTTGCTCTTTTTCCAAGTTCCAGCTCTTTCCCGAGTATATTATTACTTGTCAGACTGTAGCTTTCATATTTTGCCGTCATTTCAGATCTTCCGGAATGTGTCCAGTTTATATTTCTTTCCATGTTATGGAAACTTACTCTTCCTGTAAGGTCATTTTTCAATACCCAGTTATCCGTACTGTATTTATTATGTAATCCCAGCTGTAATGTATCTGCCTTTTCCTCACTCTCATTACCGTCTGCAAATTCAAAACCTGTATGAAGATATCCTGCTGAATATCCGAATGTATGTTTGTAAGTTCTTTCCACTTCCCTTAACAGCTGTACTCCTGCTGATGTATAATCAAATCCCTGTACTCCTTCAGTTTCTTCTTGTAATTTTCCTTTTCCGGCTATTATATTTACTTTTACATTTTCTTTAGTATTATTTTTGGAATTCTGAAGTATTCCAAGCGAGTCTTCAAATATGTCTGCTATTGTTTCTTCCCTCTGATTCATATTAGAATATACATCTCCGGCAAGACTTGACATAGTCTTTCTGAAATCCATTTCTGTTTCTATAAGATCTATTTTATCAAATATACGTCCCATACTTCCTTTTGAACCTGTATATTTTGTATCAAGTGCAAGTCCGAAATCCTGATACCATAATCCGCTTGTAAAGTTATCATATGGTATTTTCTGCATCCATATATCTACATTTCCTCTTTCATTTAACACAGGAGTTGCAGACCATGTAAGCGACTTACTTCTGACTTTTACCAATCCCGTATCCGGTCCTCCGTCTGTTGTCATTGGATTAAACACATCTTTGAATTTATAAACTTCCGCATGTGTTCCTTCTGCAAATCCTCCCAGAATTCCTATAGGTTCTGTTGTATTAAATGAAGGCGCATTGAATTTTACCGCATCAGATACAAATGCTGCGCCAATATCCTCAGATACTGTTGCTTCCGATACTGTATCAGGATTTACCTTTATTGATATATCTATTCCTTTTAATTCAAAGTTCTCATATACATTTATAACTCCGGCATTTACTATACTCGGTACGGGATAACTTGCTTCCCCCTCTGAAACCATAACTGAACCGATTGTTCCGGCTCCGATATTTATCGTCCCCTGATTGAGAATCTCTGAAGCGCCCTTCATGATTATTCCTTCACTGTCATTTCCGTTTATATAAATAGTTCCTGTGTTATTTAATTTTGATAATATATTCATATAAATTGCCGTAGAATCATTACCATTCATTATTATAGTTCCTGTATTATTAATTTCTGCACTTTTATTCGCATAAATTCCTATTGAATTATTACCTGAAAGTTCTATATCTCCTGTATTCTTAAGAACTCCGTTTTCTATTAAAATACCGATAGCTCCCTCGGAACTCGATGTTATTTTACCTGAATTTACAGTCTGTAATCCGGACTCTTTATTATCTTTACTGTAAATCCCCACTCCATAGTATCCGACTTCTATATCTCCCGTATTTGTAATACCTGTTCTGTCTCCGTATATTCCCATTGCATAGCTGTTTTTTGAAGAATCTTCAAAGTCTCTGATTACAGAATTTCCCACATGTATTTTCCCTGTATTGTTTATAATCCCGTTTTCATTATAAATACCTACATTGGCTGTTCCGGCTGTTCCGGTAATATCTCCCGTATTTTGTATATTTCCGCCGTTTACAGTATAGAATACCGCTCCGTTTGAGCCGCCAAGCGTTACCGCTCCGTTATTTGTTATGTTTCCTGCTCCGTCTCCAAAAACAACAATACTTCCGTCACCTGCTGTTACATTAGCATTGTTTATAAGTGCAGAACCTGTTCTGAGTACATATCCGAAGCTGTTATTCCCCAGTGCTGTTGTACTGTCATTCAATATATTTGTGCCGTTTAATGCATAAACACCTACTGATTGATCATTCGATACATTTAATGATGAACCGGCATTCAGATTTACTGTTCCGCCTGCTGCATATATTCCTGTTCCGTTGTTTCCTATATTTACCGAATTATTCTGATTTAAAATTCCGCCGTTTATATATATACCCACAGATGCTCTTCCTGCTGACACAATTCCGTTATTTACTATTGTATCTGCTGAATTTCCACTGTAAATACCTACTCCGGGATTATTATCATCAGATGAATCCCCTGTTATTATAGTTCCGTTATTTGTTACAGATGTTCCGCCGTCTGCTTTTGAATAAATTCCTATTGATTTATCCCCGTTTAATTCTATTCTTCCGTCATTTGTTATTACAAGCGGTGCCGAACCTTCAGCATAGATTCCTATAGTTTCTCTTCCGCTTCCTGTAATTACACCATTTGACAGATTTTCAAGATTAGAACTGTTTTGTCCGTAAATTCCTACAGAAAGACTTCCCAGTGCTATACTTCCGTCATTTAGGGCATACGATCCGCTTCCGTTCGTATGAAGACCCATAGAGCTGTCTCCCAGTGATATTGAACCAATATTTTTCAGTCTTGTTCCGTTACTTCCGTAAAGACCTGCCGAACTGTTTTCAAATGCTATTGTGCCTCTGTTTTCTGCATCTATTCCTGCTGTGAATCCTGCCGGAAGTGTAGAATTATACTGCCCTTCAAGTATTGCTCCTATTGAATCTTCATCTGTTGATAACAGTGTCGATCCTGTATCAAGCAGTACAGCAGAATCTTTCCCGTTTATAAGGCTTCCGTTTCCTGCCAGATTTGCAGTCCCGTTATAATGAAACGTACCGTTCTTTATATTTCCTATTGTATATGTAGAATCTGCTGTTGATGATATATTAAAGTTCTGGTTAAATGTTCCGCTTGATAATATATTAAATACCGCTATATTATTTCCTGAAATATTTATATTACCCGAACCGCTGAAATTTGTATTTCCATCCAGATAAAATCCTAACATATTATTACCGGTCATATTTAACGTTAATCCGGAAAAGTTTACCGTACTATCCTTGGCGTATATTCCTATACTGTCCGAACCTATGCTTAATGTACCCGTTCCGCTAATAGTTCCGTTATTTACATAAATTCCTATTCCGCCTGATGAATTTTGAAGATTTATATCTGAACCGCTGTTTAGAGTTATTATATTATCTCCCTGTATCCCGGTTCTGTTTGCTGCATATATACCGTAAACTTTCCCCGGACCTGACGCTGTTATTTTTCCGTTATTTGTTATATTTATTTTATCGTCTCCATAACCGAGTCCTGCTGAAGTTGTTACTCCGTCAAGATAATTAACACCGTATATTCCTGCTGTATTATTCCCGGCAATTAATATTTCCCCGTTATTTTCTGTCAGTGATCCGTTGGCTGAGTATATTCCTACCGATTCATTTCCTACAGTTTTTATTACATTATTGTTAATTATGCGACCGTAATCAGCTGCTATTCCCACAGCTTTTCCACCGTTAAAAACTATTGTTCCGTTATTTGTAAGCGTTATTTCATCTCTTCCGCTGCTTCCGCCGTAGTTTCTCTGGGCTATTCCTGTTTGTTTATCCAGACTTCCCGTCATTGTTTTACCATTATTTAAGGTTACAGACAATAATGCAAACCGGGCTTTTTCATACAGGTCACTCCCATTCATATTGATATCTCTGTCCAGTATTAATGCACCTTTATTCATCGATATCGGTATATAATCGACGTCACTGTCTGTATTTATGCTCACGTTATTTGCAAGATTCATTACAGGTGTCACCATTCCGTCAAGAGTCGTAAGTGACAGTGTACTTCCTGTTCCTTCAAGCATATACAGAATAGAACCCGATTTCATTGTAAGTCCTAATCTTCCGCCTGATATCCCTGTAAATGAAGCATTCAGATAATTTTCAAGATTTGTTCCGTATTTCAAATAAAAAGCTATTCCGCCTTCTTCTATTGTAGCATTTACATTCCCGGTTACACTGTATTTTCCTGAGGCAAGGCCGCCGTCATAGTTATAAAATAACAGTCCTTTATTTCCGGCCACCAGATTTACACCTTCTGCAAGATTTATTGTGGAATTGGCACCTGCATAAAGTCCTATTCCCCCGTACTCGGCTTTTACTGTTCCGCCGCTCAGGTTAGTAGCTGTATTATTTATCTCACTGTAAATTCCTACTGCTTCTGTTCCGCTTGCTGTTATACTTCCGCCTGTCATATTAAATATGTTTTCATTATATACACCAAGATTTCCGGCTGAAACCTCCAATGCTCCCGTATTGCTTATTTCTCCGGTACCGCCTGCTCTTACTGCAATTCCTGTATTATTTGTTCCTTTTATTTTTATATTACCGTTTTTATGATAAAAATATCCATAATCCTCTATCTGAACTCCTACCTGCTTATTTCCGGCTATATTCATCAGCATACCGTCAGTTGCCGCCCTTGCACCTATAAAACCCAGCACCTCAGCTGTTTCTGTATATCCCGGATACACTTCAACTGTTTGTGTTGATAAATTAGAACCGCGCAGGTAGATTCCTGCATTTCCTTCACTGCCTTCCAATAAATTTATTTCATGATTTGTTGTCGTATCTGAAGAATTTCCTAAAATGATATCACCGTAATCTTCTACCCTTAAAGCCACCCCGCCTCTTGAATATTCTCCTATATTAAGAAGATAATCCGATAATGTGAACCGGGGATTATCTACTTTATATTCGTTTATACTTATGTTATTTGCAGGGTTGATTTGATCAAATACATATTTAGAATAAGATATTACATTATTTTTCATATTTGTATATATCCCCACAGCACTGTCCGTGTATGCAGAATTTCCTCCGGCTGTATTACCGCTGTTTTCAAGACCATTCACCCCTGCAGAGCTGGCTGCCGACTGTCTTGGATCTTCTGTCCCCACATCTATCTTTATTTTGGAATTGGCAAAGTTAAGCTCTGTTTCTATATCCACCCCTATGCTCTGATCTCCAAGTACTGTTATAGGATTGTAAAGTCTGATTTCTGTTCTTTGCAGACCATTAGTTATTGATTTTGATTCATACCAAGTTCCATCTAAATAATAATATGTACTCTCATACTTATACATTACAGGAGTATTATGCGTATATACTCCTATGTTATTGTTCCCATAAAGCTTCATATCTCCGTTATTCATCAATATATGTTTTCCCAGACTGTCATATATCTGATGATTTCCGTTGTTATCATTTGATTCATTGTAATCATATGAATATGCGTTATTTGTCATAAGAAATAATACACTTTCAGGTGCTCTCATTTCTATCAGTCCTGTATTATCAAAACCTTCCTGTTTTCTATAGCTTCCGCCTTCCGTAAACATAAAGGCAACCTGTTTTCCTATAAGGTTATTGGTACTGCTTGCTTCATTCAGTCCTATTATTTCTCCCCTGTTCATAAATATACTGTTGGCTTCTTGATATCCGCTGTGTGCCTGAAGATTTACCGCTACCACATTTGAACCTTTCAGATTCCATGAACTGTTGTTTTCCACATACTGGAACCATCTGTTGCCCGTAGTATGTCCCAGTGTAGTATCCAGAAACTTATTTCCCAGTTCTGCTTTTTCAGCAGATGTAATCCAGTTTCTTTCTTCCAGTTCGTCGAGGGTATAATTTTTCCACTCCCCTGTAACAGGATCATACATACCCATATAATGCTCGTCATAATGAAGAATCTGTACCAGATAATCTGCATTTGCTACATCTCCTTCAAGTATCACTTTCAGATCATTGATATTTCCGCCTACAGTCCCGTATCTTGTTATCGGATTATCTATTACTTTAAATAATCCCTGTACCTCAGATCCATAACCCATAGGATTATTATTTATAGAGTCGGTGTATATTCCTGTTGGAAGCAGTGCATCACCATAGGTCCATGTGTTTGTCACGGGATCATAAGTCCCTATTTGATAATACTCAAGACCCACAGATGGTGTTCCTGTTACATTATCCAGTGTATAATCATAAAATCCCGGATTTGTAGGTGATGCTCCGCTTTGTGTAGAAACATTTGTTCTTACACTTATAGTTCCGCTTGTAATATCCATTTGTGATATTATTGAGTTTGATCCATTGCTGTCTCCATAAGGGAAGAAACCAGTTATTCCACCATTCCCCCCTCCTTTACCATTCAATGTAAGCACAGGTATAGAATTAAAATTCAATGTTGTTATATTAGGAATACTTGGATTAAATGATAATATTTCTATTTCCGGAACATTCAAAGCATCAGGCTCTGCAAAAACCTGCTGATTCAGATCAATCGTAGGAACATTCACTCTTAAAATGTTGACATCTGAAACATTTTTAGTTGGTCCGTTTATTTTCATACTTATTCCCAGATCTATTATCTTATTACCCTGATTTTGAAACGGTTTAAAATTCCCGTTTACTCCGCTTCCGCCAAATATACCTGTAAGTATTGCTTTCTGTTCTTCTGTAAGGTTTTTATATGCATCAGTATTTCCGTTTAATATCATTTGCAGAGTATCATCGCTTACTCCGCTGTTAATAATAGAATTATATAAATTGTCTTCTATTGTATTTGTTCCCATGCTCGTTTTCGGCATAGAATAATACTTTGCATTTTTCAGCGTGTCATCGCCTCTTTTTACATTACTGTATAAACCGCTGAAAAATACCTGCCATTCCAAATACTCCGGCTTTATTATGTAATCGCCCTGCATGTATAAATCTTTTAGTTCTTTATTTCTTTGAACGAGTATTCGAGTTAATAAATTGTACGAACTTTCATTCGATTTTCTTTCTGTTAGGTTTTTAACCATCTTATTATATATTTTATCATACCTTGTTTCTGCATTCACAAAAGGTGTAATTGCATTAAATGCTAAAAATAACAGTAATTTTTCTTTATTTTTCATTTTATTTTCTCCCTATTCCTTTCATTAATAATATTCAGTAGTTTTCCTCCAAAAAATATAGAAATGACCATGATTTGCCTAATATTAGAAATTCCTTAGTACTATATTGTACTATGTTATATTTAAATTGTCAACATTTTTATTTACAAATATTTTTCAATTAAAACAGGAATATCTTTTT